>NZ_DEPK01000069.1:5886-7114 GCF_002358725.1 Microbacterium sp. UBA3394 | reverse complement strand
CCGGCTGCGCTTCGGGCGCGGTGCCGTAGGACGCGACCAGCTCGAGCTCCTTCTTGCGACCGGGCAGGAAGATCCACACCACGGCGGCACCGATCGCGATCGCGATCGCGCCGACCGCATAGGCCGCGATCGACCCGGTCTCGAGACTCTGCTGGGCCGCCTGAAGGATCTGATCCTTGTACTGCGGGTACTGCTCGGCGACCTGCAGCGCCGACGCGTAGGACGCCTGGAGGGCGGCGGTCACCTGCGAGCTGATGCTCGACGCATCGCCCGACTCGGCGATGAGGTTGCCGAAAGCACGCGCGAAGCCGGCCGCGAGGATCGCGCCGAGCACTCCCTGCATGATCGATCCACCGAGGTCGCGCTGCAGATCGGCCGTCGCCGAGGCCATGCCCACCCGGCGGACGGGCGTCGACTCGGTGATGGCACGCGAGGCCGGTGTCATCGCGAAGCCGGCACCCACACCGATCGACAGGTACGCGACGCTGACGAACCAGAAGGGCGTGTTCTCGTTCCAGAAGAGCATGGTGATGAAGCCGACGAGAACGAAGACGTAGCCGACGAGCATCGTGAATCGCGACCCCCTCGTGAGCACCAGCTTCGCCGACTGCGGTGCGACCAGAAGCAGTCCGACGCCCGCAGGGATGATCGACAGAGAAGCGTCGAGGGTGGAGTAGCCGAGGATGTTCTGCTGGAACTGCTGGCCGACGAACATCGCGCCCATGAGGGATCCGAAGACGATGAGGCCACCCGTGGCCGGTGCCCAGAACATGCGTCTGCGCGCGACGGAGAGGTCGTAGAGCGGAGACCGCGCGGTCGCCTGGCGCCAGCCGAATACTCCGATCAGCAGAACCGAAGCCGCGAGCAGGATGCCGCCGAGCGTCGCGGTGTCCGGGGCGAAGACGGTCGCCAGACCGAGCACGAGCGCGGCGATCATGAACACCGAGAGCACGCCGCCGGCGTGGTCGACGGGTTCGCTCGACTCGGCGACGTGCGAGGGAACGAAGATGAGCACGAGCACGAAGGCGGCGAGGGCGAAGGGAACGGCAAGGAGGAAAGCCGACCCCCACCAGAACCACAGCAGGAGGACACCGGCGAGCACGGAGCCGATGACCGTGGCGGTCGCGCTCACCGCCGACCACAGGGCGATCGCGAGCGTGCGCTGGCGCCCCGGCGCCCACAGCGCGGTGATCAGCGACAGCGTTGTGGGATACGCCATGCCTGCGGC
>NZ_DEPK01000069.1:3128-5497 GCF_002358725.1 Microbacterium sp. UBA3394 | reverse complement strand
CTGGCGATGACCGTCAGGCCGAGGCCGAGCACGAGCAGCTGCTTGCGTCCGTGACGGTCGGCGACCGCCCCGAGATACATGACCGACATCGCGAGGCCGAGCGAGCATCCGACCGCGACGAGGTTCAGCGAGGTCTGGTTCGCGCCGAAGGCGTCGCCGATGTCGGGCAGCGCGATATTGGCGGCGGCGAGATTGATGTTGCACACCAGCGCCCCGAGGATGAGCGCCGTCAGCACGAGTGGTGCGCGCGGCGGTGAGCCGGTGGATGCCGTCGGCGAGGCTGGCGAGGTCACGGCCCTACCCTAGCGAGACGGAAGGGTCGCTGACGCCACTCAGGTCACACGCACCGGGTGAAACGGCGACGGGCCGGAACCCCGAAGGATTCCGGCCCGTCGACCGTCAGTGCGTGTCGGCTCAGCGACCCGACAGCTTCTCGCGAAGCGCCGCCAGCGCCTCGTCGTCGGCGAGGGTTCCCGCGCCGCTGCTGTCAGAGGTGAACGACGACGAGGGCGTCTCGCCGGCAGCCGCCGATGCAGCCTCGGCTTCCATCGCCTTGACGACGGCGGCCTTGTGGGCCTCCCAGCGCGCGTGGGCGGCGGCGTACTCCTGCTCCCACTTCTCGCGCTGCTCGTCGAAGCCTTCCTTCCACTGGTTGGTCTCCGGGTCGAAGCCCTCGGGGTACTTGTACTCCCCGTTCTCGTCGTACTCGGTGACCATGCCGTAGAGGGCCGGGTCGAACTCGGTGCCGAACGGGTCGACCGACTCGTTGGCCTGCTTGAGCGACAGCGAGATGCGGCGACGCTCGAGGTCGATGTCGATGATCTTGACGAAGACCTCTTCGCCGACCGACACGACCTGCTCGGCGAGCTCGACGTGCTTGCCCGAGAGCTCGGAGATGTGCACGAGGCCTTCGATGCCGTCGGCGACGCGGACGAATGCACCGAACGGAACGAGCTTGGTGACCTTGCCCGGAGCGACCTGACCGATCGCGTGGGTGCGGGCGAACACCTGCCACGGGTCTTCCTGCGTGGCCTTCAGCGAAAGCGACACGCGCTCGCGGTCGAGGTCGACCTCGAGGATCTCGACGGTGACCTCCTGGCCGACCTCGACGACCTCGGACGCGTGCTCGATGTGCTTCCACGACAGCTCCGAGACGTGGACGAGACCGTCGACGCCACCGAGGTCGACGAACGCACCGAAGTTGACGATCGACGACACCGTGCCCTTGCGGACCTGGCCCTTGTGGAGGTTGTTGAGGAAGTTCGAGCGCGACTCCGACTGGGTCTGCTCGAGCAATGCGCGGCGCGACAGCACGACGTTGTTGCGGTTCTTGTCGAGTTCCAGGATCTTCGCCTCAAGCTCCTGGCCGAGGTACGGCGTGAGGTCGCGCACACGGCGCAGCTCGATGAGCGAAGCGGGCAGGAAGCCGCGGAGCCCGATGTCCACGATCAGACCACCCTTGACGACCTCGATCACCTGGCCGGTGACGACACCGTCGTTCTCCTTGATCTTCTCCACGTCGCCCCAGGCGCGCTCGTACTGAGCGCGCTTCTTCGACAGGATGAGGCGGCCTTCCTTGTCCTCCTTCTGGAGAACGAGGGCTTCGACCTCGTCGCCGACGTTGACGACCTCGTTGGGGTCGACGTCGTGCTTGATGGAGAGTTCGCGCGAGGGGATGACGCCCTCGGTCTTGTAACCGACGTCGAGGAGCACCTCGTCGCGGTCGATCTTCACGACGGTGCCTTCGATGAGGTCTCCGTCGTTGAAGAACTTCAGGGTCTTCTCGACCGCGGCCATGAAGTCCTCAGCAGATCCGATGTCGTTGATGGCGACCTGCTTGGTGGCCGGGGCGGTCGTTGCGGTAGTCATGTAGTGGGTTGTCCTAAAGGGTTGTGTGCTCGGGCTCCGCCTTCGGACACGCGAGATGCCGTCGGCGATGCGAAATGGATTGTGGTCATGCGATGCCACTCGTGCCGCTGCCGGATGGAACCGGAACGCGCACACCATGGCGTGACGGAGCGGCCACACGAGTGACGCTCAATGCTAACAGAGCATGACGACGTGATTCCACCGCACGCCGAGCCCTGTCAAGCCCTCACCCGACCCGACCTCGCGATGCGAGAGTCGGCTCATGAGCGAACGAGCACCTCTCCACGCCGGCGACAGGGTGAGCTGGGACACGTCTCAGGGAAGGACGCGGGGGACGATCGACGAGATTCGCACCGACGACTTCACCTTCGCGGGACAGCACTTCACGGCGTCGAAGGATGAACCCGCCTACATCGTCTCATCGGAGAAGACCGGGTCCCAGGCGGCGCACAAGCGTGAAGCGCTCCGCAAGATCCCGGACTGAGGGCCACCCGCCGGGG
>NZ_DEPK01000069.1:0-2735 GCF_002358725.1 Microbacterium sp. UBA3394 | reverse complement strand
GCGCTCGCGATCACCCGCGTCCCGGTGATACGGACAGAAGCGAGCGCTCCTTCGTGCAGACACAGCAGCTGCAGCGCCAGCCCGGCAGGGTCCTCGAAACCCGCATCTGCCGCGAGCGACTCGAGGAGGTCGCGCAGCCATTCCTTTTCCCCCACCGCGATGGCGTAGCCGGGGTGCCGATGATCCGGCATCTCGGCCAGTGCATTGATGAACGCGCAACCGCGCGGGTTGCCGCGCGTCCACTCCTCGAGCACGGCGAACGGCACGAGGAGTCGGCCCACTGCATCGTCCACCTCATCGAGACGCGCTGTCAGCTGAGCCCGCCATCGACGGTCGCGTTCGAGCAGATACGTCGCGACCAGCACATCCTTGGAGCCGAAGCGGTCGTAGAGCGTGCGCTTGGTCACCCCGGAGGCATCCGAGACGGCATCGACCCCGACCGCCGTGATCCCCCGCTCGTAGAAGAGTTCGGCAGCGGCGTCGAGGATGCGTCGCGCACCGGGAGTGAGGGTGTCCGGATCGAGGGCGGTTGCATTCACAGATCGGTGAACCTATCGTGAGGGACGGCGTACTTCACCGATCAGTGTACGAGGAGGACCTCATGAGCGACAGCATCCGCATGACCGCTGCCCGCATCCACGCTCACGGAGGACCGGAGGTCTTGACCGTCGACCGCATCCCGGTTCCCACCCCTGCTCCCGGTCAGGTTCGCATCCGGGTCACTGCAGCTGCGCTGAACAACACCGACCTCTGGACACGCGAGGGGGCGTACGGGACGCCCGACGACCCGGACGCCGCCACGGGGTGGATCGGTCCGATCGGCTTCCCCCGCGTACAGGGCGGAGATGCCGCCGGCTACGTCGACGCCGTCGGCAGCGGAGTCGATGACACCCTTCTCGGCAGCCGGGTCGTCGTGGATCCGGCGCACTACGACAGCGAGCACGACGACGCTCTGCCCGTGCGCATCCTCGGCAGCGAGTATGACGGCGGCTACGCCCAGTACGTCGTCGTCGACGAGGCCGACGTGCATCGGGTGGACGATTCACCGCTGAGCGATGCTCAGCTGGCCGCGCTTCCGATCGCGTATGGGACAGCGATGGGCATGATCGAGCGCGCCGGGGTCTCGACGAATGACGTGATCGTGGTCACCGGCGCGTCCGGAGGTGTCGGTGTCGCGCTGGTGCAGCTCGCCGTCGCCCGCGGGGCGGACGTGATCGCCGTGTGCAGCGCGAGCAAGGCCGACGGCGTGCGCGAGGCAGGCGCCACTCACATCGTCGACCGTGCGGGAGACGTGTGGTCGGACGTGCGACGGATCGCCCCCGACGGCGTCAGCGCGGTGCTCGATGTCGTCGCCGGGCCCCATGTCCGCGCGGGCATTCCGGCGCTTCGTCCCGGTGGCCGCTGGGTCGTCGCCGGAGCCCTCGGCGGTCACGAGATCGACATCGACGTACGTCGCCTCTATCTGCACAACCTCTCGCTCATCGGCTCCACGATGCACACCCGTGCGCACTTCCGCGCCTTGATGGTCCTCGCGCGGAGCGGCACCGTTCGTCCTCTGATCGCGCAGACCTTCCCGCTCGAGCAGGTTCATCGCGCGCAGGAAGAGCTCGCATCGCGGCGACACGTCGGAAAGCTCGTGCTGCTCCCCGCTGCCTCCCCGCAGAGCTAGCCTTTCGGCATGACCACCACGGCCGCGGTCCCGTACTTCTGCTTCCCCGGCAACGCCCGGCAGGCCCTCGAGCGGTACGCCCGCATCTTCGGGGGCGACCTCGACCTGCACACGTACGCCGCCTTCGGCCGGACCGACGGGCCGGATGACGACATCGCCCACGGCATGCTGACAGGTCCGGTCACGGTCTTCGCATGCGACGCCGGCGCCGACGAGGACGGCTTCCACAGCGTGGGACTGTTCCTGTCGCTGCTCGACGCCGCACCCGTCGACGACCTGCGTCGCTGGTTCGCCGAACTGTCCGCCGGCGGCCGCGTCATCGATCCGCTTCAGAAGCGCGCGTGGGGCGACTGGGACGGTCAGGTCCGCGACGCGTTCGGCGTGACCTGGCTCATCGGCTTCTCGGGCATGACGGATGACTGAGCACCCCGCGTCCCGCGCGACGGTCACGCTGGTGGTGAACCTGCCCATCACCAAGCCCGACGCCCTGGGATGGACGGTGCACCTGGCCGGCGAATGACCGACGCGCTACCGTGTGGGTGACGTTGCAGAGGAGACCACGATGATCGGCATGGTGCGTGAGGTCGCCCTCGCCGCGTTCGCCGTCGTGGGCCTCGCCGCACCGCCCTCCGTCGCCTCCGTCGGCGCTCTCGCCGTCACGGCGGCGCTCGTCATCGGTGTTCTGCTCATCGCCCTGCGCGTTCCTCCGGTCGACGAGAACGGGGCGTGCCCCCGACGGACGGCGTCCGCGGCCATCTCCCCCTCGGCACCCCTCGCGCAGAGCGACCCCGACGCTCCGGGGCATCCGCGGTCGCGGGCACCGGGTCTCGTGACACCGGCCACGTAGACCGAGCCGCGCCCCGCCGGGGTGCGGGCATCCCTTCGTGGTCGTCTCCCTTCTCGACGCCACGACAGATTCGGATGCCCATGGACCTCTTCGCCGTTCCCCCCTTCTCCTCCGCCCTCTCGGCGGTCTATCACGCCCTCACCGCGCTTGCCGACCTGCTTGCACCCGTCGCGGGGGCCGGGGCCCCGGCCCTCGCCGTCGTCGCCGCGACCCTCTTCG
>NZ_DEPK01000258.1:8912-21479 GCF_002358725.1 Microbacterium sp. UBA3394 | reverse complement strand
GATCGCGCCGATGCGCGTGCCGCGGTCGCGCAGCGGGATCGTGCGCAGTGAGACCGTCACGCCGCGCGCCTCGACATCGCTCCGCCACGGCGCCCGGCCGGTGACCACCAGGGGAAGCGACTCGTCGAACTGTCGCTTCTCCGGAATGATGCGCGTTGTCACCTCGACAAGCGGCTCGCCCTCGAGCTCGTCGTCGAAACCGAGCCGATTGAACGCCGACAGGGCGTTGGGGCTGGCGAAGGTGACGATGCCGTCGACATCGAGTCGGATGAGCCCGTCCGAGGCACGTGGCGCCCCTCGCCGCGGAGCGGTCGGGGCCGACAGGTCGGGGAAGTCTCCCGACGAGATCATGCCGAACAGTTCGTCGGCGCAGTCGTTGAAGGTGATCTGCTGGCGGGACGGGGTTCGCGCTTCGCCCAGGTTGGTGTGACGGGTCAGCACGCCGATGGACACCGAGCCGCCGTCCTGCGCGCGCACGATCGGCACCGCCCGCACCCGGGTCGGCGTCTCCTCGAACCAGTCCGGCGATGCCGAATCGACGATCTCGCGGGTGCGATGCGCGTCGCGCACCTGCGTGCGCCACTGCGGCCGCACGCGGTCACCGACGATGTCGCGGTAGAACAGGGTCGCCGCGCCGCTCGGGCGGGCGTGGGCGATCGCGACGAAAGAGTCGTCAGCCGTCGGAACCCAGATCACGATGTCGGCGAAGGCGAGGTCTGCCAGCAGTTGACCGTCGCCGGCCAGACGATGCAGCCACTCGACGTCGGCGTCGTCGGAAAGGCCCTGGGAGTAGACGAGATCGCTGAGGGTCGACACGCCTCTAGCCTAAGAGGTCGCTCCGACCACGCTGTGCGTGCGACGTCCGCGACGGGTCGCGCGCGCAGCCGGCGCGGTCGCCGCCGGAGTGGGCGGGAGCACCGCATCCCCCACGATCCGACGAATCCCCGCGATCAGCGGCGAGCGCGGCGCGGCGAGGGCGATGGGACGCGCGGCCAGCAGCGCGGCGTCGGCCGAGCGGGCGTCGGCCGGCAGGAAGCGCACGTCGGAGATGCCGCCGAATCGATCGAGCGTGCGCCGCACCTGCCCGCGCGCGTCGATGCCGAGCGCGCCCGGGCGGAGTCGATTCGCCACCGTGAGCACCGGAGTCGCCCCCACCACCGCACGCAGGTCCGCGTAGCCGCGCAGGAATCTCGCGACGCCGACCGGGTCCGCCGCCGCCACTGCGACGACGAGATCGGCCGAGCGGAGGGCGGCGAGGGTCGCACCGTTGCGGCGCGGCGCATCGAGGTCGCTCATGATCTCCTCGTCCTGCTCCAGAGAAGCGGAGACGTCGACGACGGTGTGATCGACCCAATCGCGGCAGACCTCGAGGGCCGAGGAGACGCGGGGCTCGGCCAGTTCCGGCCAGCGCGAGGGGCGGTTGATTCCGGGCAGGACCTCCACGCCGCTGCGTTCCAGGGGCAGCGCGATGCGGGTGAGTTCTCGGGCGTCGAGGGTGCCCAGAGCCGCCTGCCGGCAGGCGGCCGCGAATCCCGGGCCCTCGTCGGCGAGGCCGAGGGAGAGCGCGATCGACGGCGCATGCGAGTCGGCGTCGACCAGGGCCACACGGCGATCCCCGCGTGCAAGTTCCACGGCGAGCTCGATCGCGACCGTGGAGCGCCCGGGTGACCCGTGCGGGCCCCACACCACGATCGTCCGGGGCCCCGCGGTCGCCGGGCGGGACTGCTCCTTCGCGGCGACCGCGACGCTCGGCAGCGCGTCCGCCACGGCGAACGCCTCCGCCGTGGCGGGCAGGATGGTCAGCAACCCGAACGAATGCGCGACGCGCTCGTCGTCGTCATCTCCGACCAGCGCCACGATCCTCACGGCGCGGCGGTCGCACAGTCCGACGAGGCCGTCGGTGAGGGTGCGCCGGCGCACTCGCAGGATGAGCACGTCGACCTCGGCAAGCGCCCCGAAGAACGCGTCACCCTCATCGCCGAATGCCCCGTCGGCGGCGGCACGCGCGGGGGTGTCCGCCGAGACGACGGCGACGACGTCGATTCCTTCCTCGCGCAGTCGCGACGCGGCCGTGCTCCCCTCGTCATCGACCGCGAGGATCGCCCTCATCGGCCGCCTCCGACCGCGGGCACGACCGACAGGGCGGACTGGTCCGCCATCGCCGCGAGTGCGACGGAGACATCCGCTCGCGGGATCACGACCTCGAGCGCGACATCGGCAGTGCCGACGACCGCATCGTCACGCGCGACGGACACGACGGTCGCGTCGGGCACCAGGATGCGCGGGGTCTCGTAGCCGCCGTCCTCCGCCAGCGGAGCCGCCCACACCTCCACGACCGACCCGGCGCTCACCGAGGCCGGAACGTCGGTCGCCGTGTGCAGCACGATCGTCGTGCTCGCCGCGTCTTCACCGGCACCGACGGCATCGTGCGGAACGAGTTCGCCGGCGGCCACCGTGCGGGTGGTCACCGCCCCGAGCTCGAGCTCCTCCGGCGACAGATACGCCTCGTCGAGGGTTCCGAGTGCCACCTCGACCACGCGCACGTCGGTCGCGGAGATCACGTCGCCGGGCACGAGCGTGGTCGCGGCCGCGATCGCAGGGGCGGTCTGACGCGCAGCGCTCACCACGAACCACACGCCCGCGACGGAGGCGAGGATGAGGACGATGCCGAGCAGGAAGCGCACGTCCACCCAGGGTGCGCGACGGCGGGCGCGCACGGTTTCGGAGCTGGTCATGTGCACCATCGTGTCGCAGCGCGCCGGCCGGCCCCGAAGGTTATCCACAACACGCTCGCGACACCCGCTGACGACACACGGTCGGGGTCGATAATGGGGTCATGCCCGATTCGCCCACCGCCGGAGGCCGACTTCTCGCGCCGGCCCAGGTCGCCGAGGTGCTCCAGATCGAGGTGGGCGAAGTGCTGGCACTCGTGGAGCAGGGCCGACTGACGGGGATGCGCGTGGGTTCTCCCGCCCGGTGGCGCATCGAGGAATCCAGCGTGGCGGCATACCTCGACGATCAGGCCGAGGAAGCCCGACGCATGGCGCTGTGGCGTCAGTCGAATGCGGCGAGCTTTCCGGAGCTGTGGGGCACCGGCGTGGTGCGAAACCCCGACTGAGGAGCCCGTCAGCCGAGGGGGACGGGAGTGGTCGCGTCGACCTGCACCCGCGCGATCGTGCCGTACGGCACGATCCGATACCCGGTGATCGCCGCAGCTCGCCGCGCGCTTCCCGCGTCGTGCAGCGCCAGATCGAGATGGTCGGCGCCCGCGCGATCGACGGTTCCGTGAAGCAGGCGACCGGCGTGAAGGTGCACGCCGACGGCGACGCGTCGTCGCACCAGATCGCGCATCGCGAATCCGAACGTCATCTTCTCGGCCAGGGCGGAGCCCTGGGGAGCGGGGCGCGCGGATCGAAGGAGATCGGCGTGGGAAGCCGCCAGCTCCGTGATGGCTGCGAGCGGTACGAGCGCGGCACCGCCGCCGTCGCCCTCGAGCGCGGAGAACCAGTCGGCCCCGACGCCGGCGACGGTCGCGTGAAGACGCGCACCGTCGACGAGAGCGACCGTGACCGAGGCCCGGTCAGCGGCGAAGGAGAGCAGTCTCTCGCGCAGCGACACCCGCGACAGACGCAGCCTCTCGGCTTCGGTGTCCAGCGCGGCGCGCTCGGCCTCCCACTCGGAGGCGAGCTGATCTTCGAGGTCGTCGAAGAAGCGATCCCAGCGCACGAGACGAGGCTAGCCGCGACATGAGGGTTCGATGAGAAGTTATCCACAGGAGCCTTCCGGGCGGTTCCTGAACATCCGCTGTGTGCTCTACTTCTGGCAGATCGACCGACAGGAGAGCAGGGGGGCCATGGTTCAGAACTCTTCAGGCGCAGCCCGCGCCGCATCCGGACCGTGGAGCACCACGGCGGTCTCGGAGTACTTCGCACCGCAGCCGACGTCGACGAGCGACCTTCCCGAGCCCACGCAGCTGCTGCGCAATCTCAGCGTCGGGGTGCTCGAGGTGATGTCGGGCGTGCGCGAGATCGAGCAGCTCGCACGATGGATGACCGAAGACGTCTTCCGCGTGCTCCTCACCCGCGCCAACCTCGCCACGCGTGCCCGCAGCGCCCGCGGCGTTCCCGCGTCGCGGCCGGTGCACACCGTGCTGTCGGTGCGCCACACCTCGCCCGCCGACGGCGCGGTCGAAGCGGTCGTCGTGGTCCGCGGTCCGGCGCGCACCCGCGCCATCGCCATTCGCCTCGAAGGCATGGACGGGCGCTGGCGCGCGACGTCGCTCGCACTCCTCTGAGGCGCTACTGCTTGTAGGAGGCCAGGAAGTTCCCCAGGCGCTCGATCGCCTCCGTGAGCACGCGAGCCTCGGGGAGCGTGACGATCCGCAGGTGGTCGGGGGTCGGCCAGTTGAACCCGGTGCCCTGCACCAGCAGCACGTGCTCGGCGACGAGGAAGTCGTACACGAGCTTGAGATCGTCGTGGATCTCGTACACCTCGGGGTCCAGCCGCGGGAACGCGTAAAGCGCACCCGACGGTTTCACACACGTCACGCCCGGGATCGATTCGAGCGTCTTCCACGCGGCATCCCGCTGCTCGTGGAGGCGCCCGGAGGAGGCGATGAGGGCATCGATCGACTGCACACCCGACAGGGCGGCCTGCACCGCGTGCTGCGCCGGCACGTTGGGGCACAGGCGGGTCGAGGCCAGCAGGGTGATCCCCTCGAGGAATCCACCGGCGTGGGTCTTCGGGCCGGTCACGACCAGCCAGCCCGACCGGTAGCCGGCGACGCGATACGTCTTGGACAGTCCGTTGAAGGTGAGGCACAGCAGGTCCGGGGCGACCGATGCCATCGGGATGTGCTGGGCGTCGTCGAACAGGATGCGGTCGTAGATCTCGTCGGCGAGCAGCAGCAGGGAGTTCTCCCGGGCGATCTCGGCGATCCCGTCCAGCACCTCCCTGCTGTAGACCGCACCGGTGGGATTGTTCGGGTTGATGACCACGATCGCCTTGGTGCGATCCGTGACCTTCGAGCGGATGTCCTCGAGGTCCGGCTGCCAGCCGTTCTGCTCATCGCACACGTAGTGGACCGGGTTCCCCCCTCCGAGGCTCGTCATCGCCGTCCACAGCGGGTAGTCCGGCGCGGGGATCAGCACCTCGTCGCCCTCGTCGAGCAGGGCCTGCATCACCATCGTGATGAGCTCCGAGACGCCGTTGCCGAGGTACACGTCATCGGGATCGAACGCCGGGAATCCGGGGATCTCCTCGTAGCGGTACATCACGGCTCGTCGAGCCGACATGATCCCGCGACTGTCGCTGTAGCCGTGCGCGTGCGGGACGGCCTCGATCATGTCGCGGACGATCTGATAGGGCGCGTCGAATCCGAAGACGGCGGGGTTGCCCGTGTTGAGCTTGAGGATCGTGTGACCCTCGGACTCGAGCCGGTCGGCCTCGACGAGCGCCTGTCCGCGGATCTCATACAGGACGTTCTTGAGCTTGCTCGACTGGTCGAGGGGGCGAAGCGGACTCATCGGATCACTCTATCGCCGCGCTCGCGGCGCCACCGTCCGGGCCGTGAGGCCAATCGGATGCCGGTGGCACCGCCGGGCGATCAGTTCTTCTTGCCGGCCGCGCGACGCTGCGCGCGGTTCTGCGGGGCGGCCGCGGGCGCATCCGCGCCGTCGGTCTTCTGCCCGAAGGCTCCGCGCGGGGCCTCGGCAGCGGGGGGCTGCGCCGCCTGAGCTGCCTGGCGCACACGGGTGGTCTCGGCCTGCTGCACCTGACCGCGCTCGTTGCGCACCTCGACCTCGCCGGCGTCGTTGGCCGCGGAGTACTGCAGGCGCTGCCCGTCCGACGGCGTGGCCGACAAACCCTTCGCCTCCACCTGGGTGACCTGCTGCCCGTCGGCGGCCTTGCGCACCTCGACCTCGAGGTTGAAGAGGTAGCCGACGCACTCCTCCTTGATCTGCCCCATCATCGACTGGAACATCTGGTAGCCCTCGCGCTGATACTCGATGAGCGGGTCGCGCTGCGCCATCGCACGCAGGCCGATGCCGTCCTTGAGGTAGTCCATCTCGTAGAGGTGGTCGCGCCAGCGGCGATCCAGCACCTGCAGCACCACCCGCCGCTCCAGTTCGCGCATGGCTTCGGAGCCCAGGGTCTCTTCGCGGGACTCGTAGGCGATCCGCGCATCCGAGAGCACCTCGCGCTTGAGGCCCTCCGAGGTGATGCCGCCCTTGCGACCGGCGCCTTCGGCGACGACCTCGTCGATCGTCACGCCCACCGGATAGAGCGTCTTCAGCTCGGTCCACAGGGCATCGAAGTCCCAGCTCTCGTTGTGACCGGCGCCGGTGTGGTCGTCGATCACGGCACCCACGGCGTCTTCGATGAAGTGCTGCACGCGGTCGGCGATGTCGTCGCCGTGCAGGATGTGACGGCGGTCGGCGTAGATCGCCTCGCGCTGGCGGTTGAGCACGTCGTCGTACTTCAGCACGTTCTTGCGAACCTCGGCGTTGCGCGCCTCGACCTGGGACTGCGCGCTCTTGATCGCGCGCGAGACCATGCCGGACTCGATGGCGACGTCGTCGGGGAAGTTCGTGCGCGACAGGATCGCCTCGGCGGCCCCGGACTGGAACAGACGCATGAGCGTGTCGGTCAGCGACAGGTAGAAGCGGCTCTCGCCGGGGTCGCCCTGGCGCCCCGAGCGTCCGCGCAGCTGGTTGTCGATGCGGCGCGACTCGTGGCGCTCGGTTCCCAGCACGTAGAGACCGCCGGCCTCGCGCGCGGCCTGTCCCTCTTCGGCGACCCGCTCGCGCGTCGCCTCGTAGACCTCGTCCCACGCGGCCTCGTACTCGTCGGGGGTCTCGTGCGGGTCGAGCCCCTTCGCCTTCATCTCCTGCACCGCGAGGAACTCGGCGTTGCCGCCGAGCATGATGTCGGTACCACGACCGGCCATGTTGGTCGCGACGGTGACCGCGCCGGGACGCCCCGCCCGGGCGACGATCTCGGCCTCGCGAGCGTGGTTCTTCGCGTTCAGGACCTCGTGCTTGATGCCCTTCTTCGCCAGCAGGCGCGAGAGGTACTCGCTCTTCTCGACGCTGACGGTTCCGACGAGGACGGGCTGGCCGGCCTTGTGTCGCTCGGCGATGTCTTCGGCCACCTGCACGAACTTGGCCTCCTCGTTCTTGTACACGAGGTCGGACTGGTCCTTGCGGATCATCGGCTTGTTGGTGGGGATCGGCACCACACCGAGCTTGTAGGTCGACATGAACTCGGCGGCCTCGGTCTCGGCCGTACCGGTCATGCCGCCGAGCTTGTCGTAGAGGCGGAAGTAGTTCTGCAGCGTGACGGTCGCGAGGGTCTGGTTCTCGGCCTTGACCGGAACGCCCTCCTTCGCCTCGATCGCCTGGTGTATGCCCTCGTTGTAGCGACGCCCGACGAGGATGCGCCCGGTGTGCTCGTCGACGATCATCACCTCGTCGTTCATCACGACGTAGTCGCTGTCGCGCTTGAAGAGCGCCAGCGCCTTGATCGAGTTGTTGAGGAACGAGATGAGCGGCGTGTTCGCGGACTCGTAGAGGTTGTCGATGCCGAGGTAGTCCTCGACCTTCTCGATGCCCGGTTCGAGCACACCGACGGTGCGTTTCTTCTCGTCGACCTCGTAGTCCACACCGGACTCGAGGGTGCGGGCGATCTTCGCGAACTCCACGAACCAGCGGTTCGCCTCCCCCGACGACGGCCCCGAGATGATCAGCGGCGTGCGGGCCTCGTCGATGAGGATCGAGTCGACCTCGTCGACGATGGCGAAGAAGTGGTCGCGCTGGACCATGTCCTCCTTGCGCCATGCCATGTTGTCGCGCAGGTAGTCGAATCCGAATTCGTTGTTGGTGCCGTAGGTGATGTCGGCGGCGTACTGCTGGCGACGCACGTCGGGCGTCTGACCCGACACGATCGTGCCAGTGGTCATGCCGAGCGCACGGAAGACGCGGCCCATGATGTCGGACTGGTACGACGCGAGGAAGTCGTTGACGGTGACGATGTGCACGCCGCGGCCGGCGATCGCGTTGAGGTAGGCCGGCAGGGTCGCCACCAGGGTCTTGCCCTCACCGGTCTTCATCTCGGCGATGTTGCCGAGATGAAGCGCCGCGCCGCCCATGATCTGCACGTCGTAGGGGCGCTGGCCGAGCGTGCGCTTGGCTGCCTCGCGAACCGCCGCGAACGCCTCGGGCAGCAGCTGGTCGAGCGTCTCGCCCTTCTCGAACCGCTCGCGCAGCTCGGCCGTCTCGCCGCGCAGCTGCTCATCGGTGAGATGCGTGTAGTCCTCCTCGAGCGCGTTGACGGCCTTCACCGTCTGCTGGAGGCGCCGCAGGATGCGGCCTTCTCCGGCACGAAGCAGTTTCTCGAGGGCGTTTGCCACGGAATGTCTCCATCTCTCGGGCGGGCGACTCCCGCGCACGCCATCGGGCGCCCGGCGGGCATACCCGACCATGTTATCGGCCCGTGACCTTCGCGTGCGCTGGGTACTCCGATACTCGACATGCATATGCTCGGCATGTACATACTCGGTATCCATCGAGCTGGTTCGCCCCGGAGGTGGGAGGACACATGTCCGTTCGTCAGAGCCTGCTCGCGATCCTCGATCAGGGCCCGTGCTACGGATATCAGCTGCGCACCGAGTTCGAGCGCCGCACCGGATCGACGTGGCCCCTGAACGTCGGCCAGATCTACAACACGCTGGACCGTCTCGAACGCGACGGCCTCGTGATCAAGGGCGACAGCGACGAGCACGGTCACGTCTACTGGTCGATCACGCGCGCCGGCTCGGCCGAGGTCGCCGCATGGCTCGGCTCCCCCGTCGATCGCGGACAGGGCACTCGGGACCAGCTGGCGATCAAGCTGGCCGTCGCGGCAACCCTCCCGGGGGTGGACGTCGGCGAGGTCATCCACGCGCAGCGACAAGCATCGCTCGCGCAGCTGCAGTCGCTCGAGCGCGCGAAGGAGTCCGCGGGCGACCCCGAGGGGCCGCAGGAGCTCGCCCGGTCGCTCGTGGTCGACTCGATGATCTTCGCCGCCGAAGCCGAGGTTCGGTGGCTCGACCACACCGAGCAGCGCCTGGCACGGCATCCGGAGCACGCCATGTCCCTCGAGGTCTCGGCCGAGCGGCCCAAGCGGGGTCGCCCCGCGAAGATCCGCGACGCTTCCAGAGGAGAATCCGCGCCAGGAGGACCAAAACGCGCGGATGCATCCTCTGCAGACGGGATCTCCTCTTCGGCGGCCGAGCTCGGCGTGGTGGCGCCCACCCATCCGGGCCGCCTACCCTGAACTGTGACCGAAACCGACGCTCCCGCCGCATCCGATGCCGCCGCCGAGACCGCCGCGCCGACCTTCTCCGACCTCGGCCTGAGCGATCCGGTGCTGAAGGCCCTCCGCGAGATCGGGTACGAGACGCCGTCGGCGATCCAGGCCGCGACCATCCCGACCCTGCTGTCCGGCCGCGACGTGGTCGGCATGGCGCAGACCGGAACCGGCAAGACCGCGGCGTTCGCCCTGCCGATCGTCGACCGCCTCGACCCCGCGCAGAAGAACCCGCAGGCGCTCGTGCTCGCACCGACCCGCGAGCTCGCGCTGCAGGTGTGCGAGGCGTTCGAGAAGTACGCCGGTCACCTCAAGGGCGTTCACGTGCTCCCGGTCTACGGCGGCCAGGGATACGGCGTGCAGCTGTCGGCGCTCCGGCGTGGCGTGCACATCGTCGTCGGAACGCCCGGCCGCATCATCGACCACCTCGAGAAGGGCACGCTCGACCTCTCGGAGCTGAGCTACCTCGTGCTCGACGAAGCCGACGAGATGCTCAAGATGGGCTTCGCCGAGGACGTCGAGACGATCCTCGCCGAGACGCCCGACACCAAGCAGGTCGCCCTCTTCTCGGCGACCATGCCCGCGGCGATCCGCCGCATGTCGAAGCAGTACCTGCACGATCCGGAAGAGATCACGGTCAAGACGAAGACCACGACCTCGGCCACGATCTCCCAGCGCTACCTGATCACGGCCTGGCAGCGGAAGATGGATGCGCTCACCCGCATCCTCGAGGTCGAGAACTTCGACGGCATGATCGTCTTCGGACGTACCCGCAGCATCACGGAGGAGATCGCCGAGAAGCTCCGCGCCCGCGGCTACTCCGCCGCCGCGATCAACGGCGACATCGCGCAGGCGCAGCGCGAGAAGACGGTCAATCAGCTGAAGTCGGGCAAGCTCGACATCCTCGTCGCGACCGATGTGGCCGCGCGCGGCCTCGACGTCGAGCGCATCTCGCACGTGGTCAACTACGACATCCCGACCGACACCGAGTCCTACGTCCACCGCATCGGCCGGACCGGGCGCGCGGGACGCACCGGCGACGCGATCTCGTTCGTCACGCCCAAGGAGCGCTGGCTCGTCCGCGCGATCGAGAAGGCGACCCGCCAGGAGCTCACCGAGATGAGCCTGCCGAGCGTCGACGAGGTCAATGAGACGCGCCTGTCGCGCTTCGACGACCGCATCACCGCGGCGCTCGCGGAGAGCGAGCGCGTGGACCGGTTCCGCGACATCGTCGCTCACTACGTGCGCCACCACGACGTGCCCGAGGTGGACGTCGCTGCGGCCCTCGCGATCGTCGCCCAGGGCGAGACACCGCTGCTGCTGGACCCCGACGTCGAGCCGGCGCGACCGCCCCGTGACCGCGACGACCGACGCGACCGGAACGACCGGCGCGAGAATGACCGCGGCGACCGCCCGGAGCGGCGCGCGGGTCAGTATGCGATGTACCGCATCGAGGTGGGCAAGCGGCACCGGGTCGAGCCGCGCCAGATCGTCGGCGCGCTGGCGAACGAGGGTGGACTGCGACGCGACGACTTCGGACGCATCCAGATCCGTCCCGACTTCTCGCTGGTCGAGCTGCCCGCCGACATGTCGCGCGACACGCTCGACCGGCTGTCCGACACCCGCATCTCGGGGCGACTCATCGAGATCCGGCCGGACACCGGTGGCCCGGCGCGACGCCGCAGCGGTGGCGACGAGCGGCGCCCTCCCCGCGAGCGCGACGCGCGCGGCGACCGCAAGCCGCGTCGTCGCGACGGCTGACCGGGTCTCGACCGCGGCTCGGCGCCGGCGCGACGACGAGCGCTCTCAGCGAACCCGCATCGAGGGCATCCGTCGCGCTCGTAGGATCGAGTCATGGCCGGATTCTGGGGCAGACGCAAGCGCGAACGCGAAGAACTTCACGCCCAGGACGTCGACCTCGCGCGCGATGCGCAGCGGGCTCTGGTCGAGGTGGACGAGCGCATCCGCGTCACCACCGACGAGCTCGCCTTCGCCGTGGCGGAGCTGGGCGAAGGACCCACCGGTGATCTGCGAGACGCCCTCGACGCGGTGCGCACGCACCTCGCCGAAGCCTTCCACCTGCACCAGCTGAACCACGACGAGATCCCGGACACTCCGGAGGAGCTGCGCACGCGCAATGCGCGCATCGTGCAGCTGTGCGCATGGGCCGACGAGCTGCTGGATGACCGCACCGACGCCCTCGCCGAACCGATCGAGCGCGCGCGGCGCGCCCCGGAGATCATCGCCGGCGTGCGACGGGATGCGGAGCGCCTGCGCACCCGGATCCCCCACGCCCGAGAGACGGTTTCGCGCCTCGCGGAGCGCTACAGCGCCGCCGCGCTCGGCCAGGTCGCCGACAACGCGGCCGAGGCCGATCAGCTGCTGCGCTTCGCCGAGCACAGCGCCGACGTCGCCGAGCGCCGGCGCGATGCGGGACAGCGCGAACAGGCCAATCTCGCCCTCGAGACGGCGACCGAGGCGGCCCGTCGGGCGGCGACGCTCGTCGATGCCGTCGAGACCTTCGAGATCGAGGCGCTGCGGGCCGAGTCGACGCTCGCCGCGATCGTGGAGGACTCCCGCGGCGACCTGGTCGCCGCGCGGTCCGCACCCCAGGTGCCGACGGTCGCCGAGGCGATGACCGCCCTGCAGTCCGCGCTGGCAGCCCTCCCCTCACCCGGCGCCAAGACCGACCCCTTCGGCGACCTGTCCCGGCTGCGTGAGGCGAACACCGGCCTCGACGCGGCCATCGCCGCCGCTGAGGAGCGGGCACGGCGCGTCATCCCCGACCTCGCCCACGTGCGTCACGCCATCGACGACGCGGACCGGCAGCTGCACGTGGCCCGCGACGTGATCGCGGGTCACCGCGGATGGATCGGAGCCGACGCACGAACCCGCCTCGCCGAGGCCGACCGGGTGCGGCAGGACCTGGACCGCCTCGTCGGCGGATCGGCAGCGACCGCGCCCGACATCGCGGAAGACGATCGCGAGCAGGCGATGGTCCTGTCCCGCCGCGCAGCGACCCTCGCCGGCGAATCGCTCCAGCTCGCCCAGCGCGACATCGACTCCTCCCGTCCGCCGGGCGGACCCGATCAGTGGAACGGCGGCTGGGGCGGACCTCAGCGGGGCGGCCGCGGTGGCGGCGATCTCATGGGCGGCATCCTCGGCGGCCTCGTCATCGGCGGCCTGCTCGACGGCATGTTCGACTGATCCTCAGCGCTC
>NZ_DEPK01000258.1:0-8573 GCF_002358725.1 Microbacterium sp. UBA3394 | reverse complement strand
GCGCTCGGTCAGGACGCGACCGCCACGGGTGCTGCCTGCGTCGTCAGCGAGATGACACCGTAGTCCCAGCCCTTGCGGCGGTAGACCACGCTCGGGTGGTCCGTGCGCGCGTCGATGAACAGGAAGAAGTCGTGCCCGACGAGCTCCATGCGGTCGACCGCGTCTTCGACGGTCATCCACTCCGGCTCGAACTCCTTGGTGCGGATGACGACGGGGCTGTAGTCCTCCTCGTCGGTCGCGGCGCCGCCCACGGTCGGGATCTCACCGGTCGAGACGGCGTGGATGGCCTCCGCCGACGCCGGCTGCAGGTCGATGCCCTGCAGTGCGCCGCTTTCCTTGGCGAACTTCGCACCGCGTGGGTGGTTGCGCTGGTCGACCCGCTTGTCCTTGGCGCGACGCAGCTGCTCGCACAGCTTGTCGACCGCGAGATCCAGAGCCGCGAACTTGTCGCCGTCGGTCGCCTCGGCCCGCACGATCGGTCCCTTGCCGGTGACCGTGAGCTCGACCGTGTCGTCTTCCATCCGACCGTTGTGATACGCCCGGTGGGTGACCTTCACGTCGACGCGCTGCGCGCGTGTGGCGAGGTGCTCGATGCGGGTGGTCTTCTCTTCGACGATCGAGCGGAAGCGATCCGTCACGTTCACTCCCACGCCGACGATGCTGGTTTCCATCCCTGACCTCCTTGTTCCGGTCCGCCCGGTTCAAGGGCGGACCATCAGTCGCCTTGGTCCCCCCACCGTAGACCCCGGCGCGGGAAGTGTCACGCAGGAATTCCGGATGCGTCCGATTCGGATCCGCTGTGCACCGCGCGGCGGGGTGTGGCCGCCACCGTCACCGCGCCGCGGACGGTCGCGCCAGCGACACGCAGGGCCGTGATCGCCTCATCCAGCGTCGCGCCGGTGGTCACGACATCGTCGACGACGATCACGTCACGGCCCGCGACGCGGCTCGCGTGGAAGGCACCGGAGACGTTGGCGGCGCGCGCGTGGACGTCGAGCCGGCGCTGGTCGGCGGTCATCCGGGTGAGGCGGAGCGAACGCGACACCGGCAGCGACGCACGGGCCATGAGGAGCTCGACGGGCCGGAAGCCTCTGCGGCGGAACGCGGACCGAGACGACGGCACCGGCACGAACAGGGTGTCGGCGGGCGAATGCGCACGCACCCGCTCGATCGCACCGGTGGCGGCTGTCGCGAGCGGCCGGGCGAGCGCGGTGCGTCCGTCCTCCTTCAGGGTGCGGATGACGCGCGCGGCCACCCCCTCGAACAGCAGAGCGCTCCACACGGGCACGTCGGCGATCCGACGCGACACCGGGTCGCCCGTCAGCTCCTCACGACAGCCCGTGCAGAGGGAGACGTCCCACGCCCCGCACCCTGCGCAGGCGACCGGGAACACCAGCGCGAGCACATCGCCGAGTGCTTCGCGGAACATCTCGATCGGCACCGTGGACACCCGGTCATCGTGCCGCGCCTGCGTGGGGCCTGCCGCCCTCCCCGCCGGCCTGTGGACGCCGCTGCCGCGTGCGCCGGCCGGGGAGGAGAGGTCACGGCCCGGCGGGCGAACCCTGCTGCGTCGCGAGCACGAGGATCTCGGACGCGGTCTGCTCCCAGTTCGCACCGCGTCGCACGTACAGAAGGCCCTCGTCGGAGCGCAGGCGCACCGTCGCATCGGTGTTGGCGCCGGCGACCGAGACCGTTCCGGAGGGCGCCGCTCCGGACACGGCCGCTCCCGCGACCACCTGCTCCACGAGCGTGAGATCGGTGCCGGACCGGGTGACCGCGGCGACCGTGGTGTCATCGAGCCAGGCGAGCGAGAGGCCGGAACCGGTGATGGGACCGAGTTCGAACGGGTCCGTCAGCCGCAGCGGCGCCCCGTCGGCGTCGCGGACGATGCCGGCGACCCAGATGCCGGATCGCCCGTTCGAGGACACGATCGCGGCGAGGCGCGCACCGTCGCGCGAGACGGCGAACGCCGCCAGCTCCGCCGCCTCGGGGAACGCCTCTGAGATCTCCAGCGGCACGCCGTCTTCGCCGGTCGCCTGCAGCGCGCCGGGATTCTGCGCCGGCACGCTCCAGACGTACCCGCGCGGATCGATGGTCGGGTCCAGGAGACCCGCTCGCTCGTCGACGAGGAGGACCTCGCCGTCGGCGGTCACCCGCACCACCGCTCCTCCGGAGGTGCGGACCGCGGCCGCATCCCGGTCCGGGGCGACCTGCACCGCCGCCGCGTCGACCTGCGTCATGGCCGAGGACAGTCCCTCGATCGGGGTGAGTTCGTCTCCCGAGAGAAAGCCGAATCCTTCGGCCGTGAGCACGAGAGGGCTCGTGGCGACGCGTGTCGAGCGCACGGACACCGTCTCGGCGGACAGGGGGGTCGAATCCGCTGTGAGGCGCACGTCGGTCACTCCGGCGGAGGCGAGACTCGCCTGCAGCTGGGTGTAGATGCGGTCGACGCCGTCCTGCTCCAGACCCAGGGCCGACGGCGAGAGGTCGATGTCGGCGACGCCGCCGCTGACGGGCACCGACGGCCGCGACAGCGTCACGCTCTCGGGGATCGCGCTGACGACGGCCTCGGCGAGCCACGGGCTGGGCGATCCCCCGACGAGGGCGTCGGAGATCCAGGTGGGGGCGTTGATGGTGGGGAACCAGCGCACGTCGGGCACGAGGTACGTCCAGCTCGGATCGAAATACATCAGCGAGTACTCGCCGTACACGTTCGGGAACTGGTCCGTGCCGAGCACGATGCCGTCGGGCGCTTCCGTGATCCGCCACTCTCCGTCATCCCGTTGCGCGAGGCGGAAGTCGAGCATCGTCACTCCGCTGCCACCGGTCTCGTACGCACCCGCGGCGCTCACGGTCGCGTCGGCCTCGACGGTGAGCGACACCTGATTGGTGGTCGGGTCGGCGTACGTGCGATCGCCGCGATCGTCGATCGTGACACCGGCGGTGGGATCCCACGCCTCGGCGAGACTGGTCGAGAGGAAGAGCCTCGCCGTCGCCCAGTTGTCGGCCGGACCCGTTCCGGCCTCGATGAACCCCCGCACGATGTCCTCGGGCGACGCCCCCGGCTGAGGCCCTTCGGGGAGGTAGAAGAAGTCCGGCGTCGGCGGCTCCTCCCCGGGCTCGATGCCGGGATTGACCGGTCCGGTCATCGGAAGGCCGGAGCACGCCGCGAGGGCGAAGAGCAGGAGCGCGGCGACGGTGGCACCGAGGGATCGGGTCATGCGCGTCACGATCGCTCCCCCATCGCATCCGCGCCCGAGGCGATCGGCAGGTCGATCGGCTGCGTGAGGCCGAGGGCATCCATCGCCGGCGACTGGTCGTCACCGGCTTCCACGGGAATCGGCGACGAGGTGACGGTCTCGCCGGGCAGCCGCGGCAGCGTGAGCACGAAGTGGGACCCCCGGCCGGGCTCGGACCACACCGCCAGCTCCCCGCCGTGCAGGCGCGCGTCTCCGAGAGCGATCGACAGCCCGAGCCCCGTGCCGCCGATCGTGCGGGTGCGCGACGGGTCGGCCCGCCAGAAGCGGTCGAAGACCCGATCCACGTCTTCGGCGCGCATGCCGAACCCGAAGTCCCGAACTCCCAGCGCGACGGCGTGCTGATCGCTGTCGACGGTGACCACGATGGGTCGCCCCTCTCCGTGTTCGATGGCGTTTCCGAGGAAGTTCCGCACGATCCGGCGCACCCGCCGCGGGTCCATGTCGACCGGGGAATATCCTCCCGGTGCGACCAGCCGCACATCGGACCCGTGCTGGTCGGCGAGCTGCTGCATCGAGGCGATCACGTCTTCGGCGAGGTGCGCCAGGCTCGTCGGCTCGAGTTCGAGCTGCACCGATCCGGCGTCGTAGCGGCTGATCTCCAGCAGGTCGGTCAGCAGGGTCTCGAAGCGCTGCACCTGCGCATTCAGCAGCTCGGCTGCCCGCGCGGTGACGGGATCGAACTCGTCGCGCTGGTCGTTGATCATGTCGGCGGCGAGGCGGATCGTCGTCAGCGGCGTGCGCAATTCGTGCGAGACGTCGGAGACGAAGCGCTGCTGCACGAGCGACAGATCGGCGAGCTCCTTGATCTGCGACTCGATGCTGTCGGCCATGGCGTTGAAGGACCGCCCGAGCGTCGCCAGCTCGTCTTCCCCGTGCACGTCGAGCCGCACGTTCAGTTCGCCGGCCGCGAGCTTGGCACTGGTGTCGGCCGCCTCGGCGATCGGCGTGGTGACCGAGCGCAGCACGAACCAGGCGATCCCCCCGATCATCACGAGCAGGAACACGCCGACGATCCAGAGCGTCGCCTGCACGAACAGCAGGGTCTCGGATGCGGCGGCGAGGTCGTAGGCGAAGTAGAGCTCGTAGTAGCCGACGTCGGGCATCTCGAACTGCTGCCCGACGATGATGCCCGGAACCTCGCCCTCGGCGCCGGGGAGGCCCGCGTACTGCCACCACTGCAGGTCGGGGTCGGACTGCACGCGGTCGCGCAGGGCCGTGGAGATGATGTCCTCGTCGACGAGGACGCCCGAGGTGAAATCCTGAGGGGCGATCGAGGACGGCGGGCCGACGCGGAACACCGCGAACGAGTCGCTCTCGGACTGCTGCGTGAGGTCGCTCTGCACGCTTCCCATGAGGGTCGACAGCTGCGCGGGGCTTCCCTGCGGCTCGGCCGAGTCGAGGGTGCGCTGCACCTCCGACGTCGCGCGCCGGGCGTCTTCGAGCACCTGTTGCTGACGGGACTCCAGGAGATCGGACTGGATGGCCAGGGCCATCCACACGCACGCGATGACGATCGCGAGCGCCGACAGCGCGAGGGTGAGCACGACCGTGCGGAAGCGCAGCGAACGGCGCCACAGCACCGTGACGCGGTCGGGCCAGGACCGCCAGTCGACGATGGTGATGCGGCCCGTCGCCGCAGCCGTGCGCGCCGGGGGCACGCGGCCTACTCCAGGGCGCCGGCGCGGTAGCCGACGCCGCGCACCGTCGTGACGATCTTGGGGTTGTCGGGGTCGATCTCGACCTTCGCGCGCAGGCGCTGCACGTGCACGTTCACCAGACGGGTGTCGGCCTTGTAGTGGTAGCCCCACACCTGCTCGAGCAGCATCTCGCGCGAGAACACCTGCTGGGGCTTGGAGGCGAGTGCGACCAGCAGCTCGAACTCCAGCGGGGTCAGCGGGATGGGCGTCTCGCCGCGTCGCACCTCGTGAGCGGCCACATCCACCGACAGATCGCCGATGCGCATGATCTCCGCGCTCGGCTGCGAGGCGGGGCGGAGCCGCGTCTTGATGCGGGCGACGAGCTCCTTCGGGTTGAAGGGCTTGACCATGTAGTCGTCGGCACCGGACTCGAGGCCCTTGACCACATCGGCGGTGTCGGTGCGCGCCGTGAGCATGATGATCGGGACCCCGGATTCGGCGCGCACGCGCGTGCAGACCTCGATGCCGTCCATGCCGGGGAGCATGAGATCGAGGAGCACGAGATCGGGACGCTCGGCGCGCCACGTCTCGACGGCCTGGGCGCCGTCTGCGCAGAAGACCGTGTCGAAGCCTTCCGTGCGCAGCACGATGCCGATCATCTCGGCCAGGGCCGTGTCGTCGTCGACCACCAGGATGCGGGAACTCATCGCGCGTTCGTCCTTTGCTCACCGTGGGGGCGATGCCGGGTCGGCGCTCCCCCGAGCGCTCCCGCCAGAGTAGTCGAGATGAGCCGTGCATTCGCCGAGCGGCGTGCCGTGAACAGCACGGGTCGCCCGCCGTACCCGTGTGACACGATGGGAGGAGCGTCTCTCAAGGAGGACCGTGACCTCGTATCCCCAGTGGACGCCCGCATCGCGTCCGGGCATCATCCCGCTGCATCCGCTCACGTTCGGCACCATTCTGGGTCGCTCGTTCGCGGCCCTGCGCCACAATCCCAAGGTGCTGCTCGGCTTCGGCCTGGTCGTGCAGACCGTCGCCTACCTGCTGGTGCTCCTGGGCGTCGGCGGTGTCGCCGTGCTCACCTTCTCGCGGCTGGACAACGTGCCGGCATCGAGCGACGACTTCGAGGCCATCGCCATCGGCTCGACCGCCATCACGGCGATCGTCGGGTTCGTGCTGGGGCTCGCCGCTGCGGCGCTCGGTGTGATCGTGCAGGCGGTCGTGGTGAGCGAGGTGGCCCACGGCGCCCTCGCCGAGAAGCTGTCGCTGGGGATGCTGTGGCGCCGCGTCAAGCCGGTGATCTGGCGCGTGATCGGCTACTCGTTCCTGCTCACCCTCGCCGTCTCGGTGCTGATCGCCGTGGTCGTGGGCGTGCTCGTGCTGATCGGCTTCGCCGCCCTTCCGATCGCGATCGCCCTCGGCGTGCTCGTCGTCCTCGGCGCGATTCCGCTCGCGCTGTGGCTGAGCGTGAAGCTGCTGCTGGTGCCGTCGGCGATCATCCTCGAGAACGCCGGCATCCGTGCCGCGCTCGCACGCTCGTGGCGGCTGACCCGTGGCCGGTTCTGGCCGGCACTGGGGGTCATCGTGCTCATCTCCTTCACTTTCGGCGCGATCGCCCAGGTGGTGAGCCTGCCGTTCTCGTTCCTCGGCACCGGGCTGAGCACCCTCTTCGCCCCCACGGGCGACCCCGGCGTGTCCACGATCGTGACGATCATCGTGACCTCGATCGCGGCGCAGATCCTGACCTTGATCGTGCAGGCGGTGGCGGTCGTGGTGCAGTCAACGTCGGCGGCGATCATCTACATCGACTGCCGGATGCGGCACGAGGCCCTCGACCTCGATCTGCTCGCCTACGTCGACAAGCGCGACGCCGGGGAGCAGGATCTGCCCGACCCGTACCGGATCGGGATCGGACGCGAGGCCCCACCCCGCCCGGCATGGATTGCGCCGCAGCCGTATGCACCGCCCGCCTACGCACCGCCGGCGTACGCACCGGTGGCCGACGCACGGCCGCCGTACGCCGCACCGGCGACGCCCGCACAGGCGGGGCCCCCGCCGCAGGGCGCCCCCGCGGCGCATCCGTCCCAGCAGCCGTACGGCCAGCCCGCCCCGGGCGTCGCACCGCCTCCGCCCTACGTCCCCCCGGCCGCGCCGGCTCCCGCCGACGCCGCCGGCGATGCGCCCAACCCGGGCGCGCCGGGACAGGACCCTGCGGCCGACGACGATGACGGCGCCGCCTCCGGCCCCCGCCCGTCGTGATCCACGCCGCCGGCTCCCTCGCGCAGGCCCTCACGGCGGCAGTTCCGCCGTTGACGCCCGACGACGATGAGGCGCGCCGCTGGGCGGAACAGGAGCTGACGAATCCCGTCTACGCCGAGGCGCAGCCGACGCCGTTCGATCTGTTCGCCCGCGCGGTCGCGGAGTTCCTCGGCGACCTGCTGAACCCGCAGCTCCCGGCGGGCCTCGAATCGGTCTTCGCGATCGTCGCCGTCGCGGTGGTCGTGGTGCTGATCATCGTGGCGTTCGTGATCTGGGGCGTGCCCCGCGCGACTCCCCGCGGCACGCCCGCCTCTGCCGTGCTCTTCGGCGAGGCCGAGAGCCGCACGGCCCGCCGGTTGCGCACCGACGCCGAGGAGGCGGCGGCGCGCGGCGCGTGGGACGACGCCGTGGTGCTGCGCTTCCGCGCCCTGGCGAGGAGTCTGACCGAACGGGGCGTCGTGGATGCTCCGCCCGGCGCCACGGTGCACGCCTTCGCGCGGGAGGCCGCCGTGGCGTTCCCCGACTTCGCCGCCGCGCTCGAGACCGCAGCCGACGGGTTCGACGACGTGCGGTATCTGCGCCGGCCCGGTACCGCGGAGCTGTACGCGAGCGTGACCCGCCTCGACGACGAGATCGCCGCATCCCGCCCGGCCGCGCTCCCGGGGGTGCCCGCGTGACCGCGCCCGCAGCGACGAACCGACGCGCATCGGTCAGCCCGTCCTCACCTCCCCGCAGGCGCCGCGCCGCGATCACGTGGGTCGCGATCGCCGCCGGATTCATCGTCGTCGGGATCGTCGGCTCGCTGCTCGCCGGCATCGGCGAGCGCGCCGCCCGCGGATCGCTCGACCCCGAGTCAGCCGGCCCCGGCGGAACCCGCGCGCTGGCCGAAGTGCTGAGGGACAACGGCGTCGAGGTGCTCGTGGAGCGCTCGTGGCAGAACGCCCGGGATCTGCTCGCGGAACAGGATGCGACCCTGTTCCTGCCCGACACCCCGAACCTCTCCGACGAGGCCGTCGAGTACCTCGTCGAGACCGCAACCGCCACCGTCTTCGGCGACCCCGCATCCCGGGTGCTGCGCACGTACTTCGACGGCGCCGTGCCCACCGGCTTCGCCACCGAGACGCTGGCTCCGGCGTGCGCACTGCCGACGCCCGCGCGGGCCGGAGACGCGACCATCGGCGGATTGTTCAGCGCCGGTGGCGCGCAGGCGACGTGCTATCCCGACGGAGAGGCATATGGCCTGCTCGGCAGCGGCTCGGTCACGGCCATCGACGCCGACGGCGTCTTCACCAACGACGCCCTGGCCGACGAAGGCAACGCGGCGCTCGCGATCGGGCTGCTCGGCGCGCACGAGCGCGTGGTCTGGTACGTCGCGTCGGCCGGCGACACCGATCTGCCGGTCACCGACCCGACGCTC
>NZ_DEPK01000118.1:1134-4031 GCF_002358725.1 Microbacterium sp. UBA3394 | reverse complement strand
CCGTAGGCGAGGGTGATGATCCAGCCGTCACGGGAGAGGTCCGCCAGCTGGTAGTGCACCCGCCGGTCGGGAATCCACCCCCTCGCTTGGGGCGCGTCCAGGCGCACGTGCTCGCCGCGAACGCGGGTTCCGCGTCCGTCCGCGTCGCGGACGGCCTGCACGCGGGTCCAGTGCCGCACGAGGGCCTCGACGTCGTTCTCATCGAAGAGATGGGAGTGACGCTGCATCTCGTGCAGCGTGGCGTCGTCGGGCCGGTTGTCGCGAAGGTCCAGTCCCAGCGGCACCG
This sequence comes from Microbacterium sp. UBA3394, assembly GCF_002358725.1. Lineage (NCBI taxonomy): Bacteria > Bacillati > Actinomycetota > Actinomycetes > Micrococcales > Microbacteriaceae > Microbacterium > Microbacterium sp. UBA3394. The sequence goes on along the minus strand of NZ_DEPK01000118.1, from coordinate 3,745 downwards.
CGGGGTCGGCGACGGCGACGACCGTCGCGGCACGGAAGTTCGCGTTCCGGATGCCGAGCGGCACGTCGGCCCCGTCGACCTCGGCGATCAGCTGCGTGTGGAAGCCGAACTGTGCCGGCGCCTCGCGCTCGACGCGCACCTTCTTCGGCTCCAGACCCAGGTGATCGGCGACGATCTCCCGTGCGAGGGCGCGCTTGCGGTCGTGCTCGCTCATCGCCGGGTCCCAGCCCAGTCGCATCGCGATCCCCTCCGGGGCATCCAGGACCACCGATTCCATGAGACCTCCTCGCTCGATGCCTCCATCCTGCCGCGCCGGGTCGCGGGAAGGAACCGTCGTCCCGGCGCGTGGGCGAGATCACCGCTTCGGAGCAGTGCCACACTGGGGCCATGGCGAGGCGTGCGACGGTCGTGGGCAGCGGCCCGAACGGGCTCGCCGCGGCGGTCTCGCTCGCGCGCGCCGGCTACGACGTCCACGTGCTCGAGGCCTCGAGTGCCATCGGCGGCGGCGTGCGCACGGCCGGCCTCACCCTGCCCGGGGTGCGGCACGACGTCGGGTCGGCGGTGCATCCGGCGGCGCGAAGCTCGCCGTTCTTCCGCGCGTTCGGGCTCGGCGAGCGCATCGAGTGGATCACGCCGGAGGCCTCCTACGCGCAGCCGCTCGACGGCGGACGGGCGGCGATCGCGTGGCATGACCTCGACCGCACGGTGGACGATCTCGGGGCCGGAGGTGCCGCCTACCGCAGGCTGATCGAGCCGTTGTCCCGTCGCATCCACGAGCTGGTGGCGGTCACCGGCGACCAGCTCCTGCGGGTGCCGCGTCATCCCCTCGTGATGGCGGGGTTCGGAGCAGGGATGCTTCTGACGGGCACGAAGGCCGGGCAGACGACGTTCTCCGCCGACGTCCAGGCTCTGCTCGCGGGCGTGCTCGCGCACGGGAACACCCCTCTCCCTTCCCTGGCCGCTGCCGCTTCCGGCCTGTTCCTCGCCGCGCACGCACACACCCCCGAAGGGTGGTCTCTCCCGCGCGGTGGAGCACAGCGGATCGCCGACGCGCTCGCCGACGACCTGAGAGCACACGGTGGCAGCGTCGAGACGGGGTCTCACGTGCGAAGCCTCGCCGACCTGGATTGGGGCGACCCGGGCGCCGGCGACCTGCTGCTGCTGGACACCGCCCCACGGCTGCTGCTGACCCACCCGGACATCCCCGACCGCTATGCCCGCGCGATCCGCGCCTACCGGCACGGGTCGGCGGCCGCGAAGGTCGATTTCGCTCTGGACGGCCCCGTGCCATGGGCGGCGGCCGACGTCGAACGCGCCCCCACGGTGCACCTCGGCGGCACACGGGCAGAGGTCGAGGCAGGTGAGAACGCGGTGGCAGCCGGCCGGATCCCCGAGCATCCGTACGTGCTCGCCGTGCAGCCCACCGTGGTCGACTCCTCGCGCGCCCCGGACGGCACGCATGTGCTGTGGGCCTACATCCACGTGCCGCCGGCGTCGACGCTCGATCCGACGGAGCCGGTGACCCGACAGGTCGAGCGGTTCGCGCCGGGATTCCGTCGCCTCGTGCGGGCCTCGCATGCGGTGACGGCCGCCGAGCGCTCCCGCGTGAACCCGTCGGACATCGACGGCGACATCCTCGGCGGCGCGTTCACCCTCGCGCAGGCGGTACGCCGCCCGGTCGTCTCACGCACGCCGTGGCGCACACCGATGCCCGGTGTGTACCTCGCGTCGGCGTCGACGCCGCCGGGGCCGGGGGTCACGGGCATGCCCGGATGGCGCGCCGCCCGCCAGGCGCTCACCGATCGGACCGGCGTGCCGGTCTCGCTCGACGATCTCTTCGGCTGACCGCGAAGCCTACGACCGCGAGAAGGCGGCGCGGAGGAGGAAGAAGACGACGAGCGCCACGATCGCGACGATGACGAGCTTGAACAAGAAGACGATCGCCGTGAAGACGAACTCGACGAGGATCCAGGCGATGACCACCGCCGCGATGACGCCGAGAATGGTCCAGATCGTGCTTTTGGTCATGTCCTCCAGCCTACGTGCCGGGAGCCGCATCACGTGATCGAGGCCACACCCTGCCGCAGCGTGCTGGGCCCCTCGCGGGTGGCTTCCACGACCAGCTGCGCGGGGATCTGCTCCTTCATGGCCGCGACGTGGCTGATGAGGCCCACGGTGCGTCCGCCCTGGCGGAGCTCGTCGAGCGTGCGCATCGCGAGGTCGAGCGTCTCGGCGTCGAGGGAACCGAAGCCCTCGTCGATGAAGAGGGTGTCCAGGCGGACCCCGCCCGAGCGGGATGTGACCACTTCGGCGAGACCGAGCGCGAGAGCCAGCGAGGCGAGGAAGGTCTCCCCGCCCGACAGCGACTGCGCGGGACGGGCCTGTCCGGTGTGTGCGTCGAGCACGGTGAGGCCGAGACCGCTGGATGCGCCGCGGGCCGCGACGGCATCGCTGTGCCGGAGCGTGTAGCGACCGGATGACATCTCGGACAGGCGCAGGTTGGCCGCCTCGACGATCTCCTCCAGCTCGGCGGCGAGCACGAAGGATTCCAGCGACATGCGGTGGGTATTGGGGGCGCGGCCCGCCACGGTGTTCGCGAGCCGCGCGATCA
>NZ_DEPK01000118.1:0-752 GCF_002358725.1 Microbacterium sp. UBA3394 | reverse complement strand
CGCGGAGATCGGCCAGCCGCTCCCGGCGCTGCGTCGCGGCGGCCGCCGCGTCGACGGCCGCGCTCCATCGGTCTCGCGCCTGGCCGAGGGCGGTCGCGGTCTCGTCGGTGTCGATCGGTTCGTCACCGACGCCAGCGAGTTCGAGTTCCAACTCGCGGAGTCGGTCGCGCTCGCTGCGTAGCTGCACCTCGTGCTCCGTCACGGCCGCGTCGAGGTCTCGGCGCTCCGATGCCGGCAGCAGCGCCGCACGGGCATCGTCGACCGACTCGAAGCCGCTGTCGGTGAGCCGGCCATCGATGTCGCGACGAGCGACCGACTCGGCGTCGACGCTCGCGAGGTGCTCGCGCGAGGCCGTGCGCAGCGCCTCGGCCGCGCTGCGCCGCCGGCGCGCGGCGGCCAGTCGCGACGCGACGCTGTCGTGCTCACCCCGGGCAGCGTCGACGCGTCGGCGCGTCTGCGCCAGCTCCTGGTCGGCGGCGGCGATCTCCTGCCGCCGTGCCACCGCATCCGCGACGAGCAGCTCCCGCTCGGCCGCCGCCTGCGCGTCGGCTTCCACGAGGCCGCGGCGCTGCTCGGACAACTCCCGACGTCGCGCGTCGGCCGCTTCGGCCAGACCCAGGTCGGCGTCGGCGCGTTCGAGATCTGCGGTGAGCGAGTCGACGGTGGCGTCGCCGACGGCGCCGCGCACCTCGGCGACGGCTGCCCGCGCATCCGACGCAGCGGTCGCCGCGTCGCGCTCGGCGTCGAGGGCC
>NZ_DEPK01000131.1:0-6196 GCF_002358725.1 Microbacterium sp. UBA3394 | reverse complement strand
GGAATCGACGCCGCCGGCCATCGGGATCGTCACGACGCTGTCGGCGGCCTCGACGGCGCGGCGACTGAGCCCGTCACCCTCGGCACCCAGCAGGAGCGCCACCCGATCGTGACCGGCGGCCGCGAACGCGTCGAGCCCTTCGGCATCGTCGGACAGCGCGAGCGCGGCGAGATGGAATCCGGATGCGTGGAGCATCGTGCGCGCTTCCGGCCAGGCCGGAAGGCGGGTCCACGGCACCTGGAAGACCGTCCCCATGCTGACGCGCACACTGCGCCGGTACAGCGGGTCGGCGCACCGCTCGGTGATGAGCACGGCGTCGGCTCCCAGAGCCGCGGCACTGCGGAACACCGCTCCGACGTTGGTGTGGTCGACGATGTCCTCCAGCACCACGACCAGGCGTGCTCCGGCGACGGTCTCATCCACGCTCGGAAGCGCCGGACGCGCCATCGAGGCGAGAGCGCCCCGGTGAACCGCGTAGCCCGTGACCTGCTCGGCGATCTCGGCCGGGACGACGTACACGGGGGTATCCGGATGCGCCGCGAGCAGCGAGTCCGCGTCGTCGAGCCACTTCTGCTGCACCAGAAGCGAGCGCGGGGCGTGACCGGCCCCGAGAGCGCGAGCGATGACCTTCGCCGACTCCGCGATGTACAGACCGCCTTGCGGCTCGCTCACGCGTCGGAGCGCGATGTCGGTCAGGTCGCGGTAATCCCGCAGCCGGGGATCCCCCGCATCGTCCACGCGTTCGACCCGCACGTTCGGCTCCCTTCCTCGGCCCTGACGTAACATCCTCGCAACTGCAGGCGAATACACTCGCATCGGAGGTGACCGGGTGACACTCACGACGGCGGGCGGCGCGGCGCTCTCCCCCACCGTGGCGGACGCCATCGACGCCCTCGCGGGACGGCGGGTCGCCGTGCTGACGGGCGCGGGGGTGTCGACCGACTCCGGGATCCCCGATTACCGCGGCGAGGGGGCGCCCGTGCGCACCCCCATGACCGTCGAGCAGTTCCTCTCCAGCGACGAGGCCCGGCGCCGATACTGGATCGGCAGTCACCTCGGATGGCGGGCCTTCGCCGCCGCCGCTCCGAATGCCGGGCACGCCGCACTCGCGACCCTCGAGGAGCACGGCGTCACGACGGGAGTCATCACGCAGAACGTCGACGGACTGCACGTGCGCGCGGGCAGCCGCCGCGTCGTGGAGCTGCACGGCACGATGCGACGTGTCTTCTGCACCCACTGCGGACAGGTCTTCGATCGTCGCGACCTGGCCGAGAGAGTCGAAACGGAGAATCCCTGGATCACCGTTCCCGACAGCGTCGAACTCGGACCCGACGGCGACGTGCTTCCCGGAACCACGGACGGTTTCGTCGTACCGGTGTGCACCGTCTGCGGCGGGATGCTGAAGCCCGACGTGGTCTTCTTCGGCGAGTTCATCCCCGCCGAGAAGTTCCGCGAGGCGGAGCAGCTCGTGCGAGCCAGCGATGCCCTCGTCGTGGCCGGATCCTCCCTCGTCGTCAACTCCGGCATCCGGCTCCTCGAGCGGGCCCGTCGTCGCCGACTCCCGATCATCATCGTCAATCGCGGGCAGACGCGGGGCGATCGCCGGGCGACGGTGAAGGTCGACGCCGGCACGACGGAAGTGCTCCAGGCGTTCGCCACCGCGTTGCCCGCCCGGGTCGGCGGCGCGTCTAGTCTCGAGGGGTGACCTCCCTCATCCTCGTCCGCCACGGTGAGACCGATTGGAACCGCCAGCGGCGCATCCAGGGTTCCACCGACATCCCCCTCAACAATGACGGTCGGGCGCAGGCCGCTGATGCCGCGCGCCACCTGCGCGACATCCTCGACCCCGATGCGCCCGTCGCCATGGCCGCGAGCGATCTAGGTCGCGCTCGCGAGACCGCGCAGATCATCGCCGACGCCCTCGGCGCGGGCGGCGTGGGCGTGTACCCCGATCTGCGCGAGCGCGCCTACGGTGAGGCGGAGGGTCTGCGTCCCGAGGAGTTCTCCGAACGGTGGGGCTCCTGGGACCGCGCGGAGGTGCCCGGAGCCGAGGCGTGGCCGGATGTCCGGCGCCGCGCCCTGCGCGGACTGCGTTCCGCGGTCGGCGACGCCCGCAGCCGCACGGCGCCGGGGAGGAGCACCGTCGTCGTGGTGAGCCACGGTGCGCTCATTCGCGAGGTGATCCGCCACGCGAGCGCGGGCGAATTCCCCCTCGACGGTGAGCGCCTGCCGAACGGCTCGATCCACCGGCTGCGCTTCGAGCACGACCACCTGAGCCTGCTCTCGTACGAGGCCGCCGAGGATGCGCTCCGCATGACCGCGACCACCGAGGCCGTCGCGCCGGCCGGCCGCACCGCCTGACTCACGCGCCGGGGGCGACCTCCGCGCGTCGAACGATCGATCGCGCATGACGCAGCACCGGCTCGTCGACCATCCGCCCGCGGAAGGTGAAGACGCCCCGCTCCCCTTCGGCTGCCGCGAGGACCGCCCGCGCCCACGTCGCCTCCTCGGCATCGGGCGCGTAGGAACGGCGGATGACCTCGACCTGCGACGGATGGATGCAGGCGGTCGCCGAGAAGCCGGAGGCGGCCGCGTCGGCCGCTTCGCGCGCGAGGCCCTTCGTGTCGGGGATGTCGAGGTGCACCGCGTCCACCGCTATGCCGCCGTGCGCCCCCGCCGCGAGGAGGACGCGGGCGCGCGCCGTGCGTGCGATGTCACGGTAGCGTCCGTTCTTCTTCCGGCTGGAGGTGCCCCCGAGGCTGGCGACGAGGTCTTCGGCGCCCCACATCAGGCCCGAGACGTTCGGCAGCGACGCCAACGCCTCGGCGGCGACGATTCCGGTGGCCGTCTCGCACAGTGCGATCACCCGGAATCGCGCGTCGATTCTCGCGAGCTGGCGCGGATCTTCCGCCTTGGCGACCATGATCGTCCGGAAATCGGTCTGCGAGAGGGTCGCCATGTCCGCCACGAAGTCCGCCGTGCCCGTGGCATTGACCCTCACGATGACGCGATCGGGGTCGAGCTCGGCCTCGATGAGGGCGCCGCGTGCACCCGTCTTCGCCCCCGAGGCGACCGCGTCCTCCAGGTCGATGATCACCGCATCCGCGCGAGCCGCCGCGGTGGCGAACCGCTCCGGCCTGTCGGCCGGGCAGAAGAGCAGCGCCGGTCCCCACGGTGCGTCGGTCATGACTCCCCTTCCGAATCGGGTGCGAACCACATCAGTGCCGTGCGCGTCGCCGTGGCGACCACGTCGTCGCGCTGGTTGCGTCCGGTGTGCCGCATCGTCACCACGCCCTGCCCCGGCCGCGACGCGGATGGTCTGACCGCGAGGATCTCCGTCTCGGTGTAGAGCGTGTCACCGTGGTGCAGCGGCGCCGGAAACGTCACGTCGGTGAGTCCGAGCTGCGCGACGAGCGTGCCCTGCGTGATCTGGGCCACCGAGGCCCCCACCATCGTGGCGAGGGTCCACATCGAATTGACCAGCCGCTCGCCGAACGGCTGCGTCGCAGCGTAGGCAGCATCCAGGTGCAACGCCTGAGCGTTCATCGTCAGAGCGGAGAAGAGGGTGTTGTCGGTCTCGGTCGCGGTCCGACCCGGTCGGTGACGATATCGGGCGCCGACCACGAGCTCGTCGGCGTAGAGACCGCGCTGCTCGACCACGTGGTCGGACGGCGGGTGGGAGGAACGAGCGTCGGCGGCATCCATCGCGGCCACGCTACCCCGCGAGTCCGAGCGCCCGCGAGATCACCAGCAACTGCACCTCGGTGGTGCCCTCGCCGATCTCGAGGATCTTCGCGTCGCGGTAGTGCCGCGCGACGGGGAACTCGTTCATGAAGCCGTTGCCCCCGAAGATCTGCGTCGCGTCGCGGGCGTTGTCCATCGCCGCCTCCCCGGCGGTGAGCTTCGCGATCGCCGCCTCGGCCGTGAACGGCCGACCCGCGCCGCACAGCCGGGCCGCGTGGTGCCATGCCAGGCGCGCGGTGTGCACGCGCGCCTGCATGCGCGCGATGGTGAACTGGATGCTCTGACGCGAGGCCAGACGCTCTCCGAACACCACGCGCTGGCGCGCGTACGCGATCGCCTCCTCCAGGCACCCTTCGGCGGCCCCGGTGGCCAGCGCCGCGATCGCGATCCGCCCCTCGTCGAGGATGTTCAGGAAGGCGGCGAACCCGCGTCCGCGCTCTCCCAGCAGGTTCTGCTCCGGCACACGCACCCCCTCGAAGGCGAGCGGGTGCGTGTCGGAAGCATGCCAACCCACTTTGTCGTAAGCCGGTCCGACGGTGAATCCCGGCGTTCCGCTGGGCACGATGAGCGTCGAGATCTCCTTGCGCCCGTCGCGCTCACCCGTGACGGCGGTCACCGTGACGAAACGCGTGATCGGCGTGCCGGAGTTCGTGATGAACTGCTTTGCGCCGTCGATGACCCACTCGTCACCCTCGAGGCGAGCCGTGGTGCGCGTGGCGCCCGCGTCGGATCCCGCCTCGGGTTCGGTCAGGCCGAACCCGGCCAGAGCTCGCCCCGCGACGAGGTCGGGCAGCAGTTCCTGTCGCTGCTCCTCCGAGCCGAAGCGGTGCACGGGCATCGCACCCAGGCTCACCGCCGCCTCGAGGGTGATGGCGATGGACTGGTCGACGCGCGCGAGGGCCTCCACCGCCAGGCACAGCGCGAAGAGGTCGCCGCCCTGGCCGCCGACGTCCTCGGGGAACGGCAGTCCGAACAGGCCGAGCTCGCCCATCTGCGCGACCACGTCCATGGACAGCGTCCGGGTGCGGTCCGCCTCGTAGGACTGGGGTGCAACGACGTCCTCGGCGAACTCCCGCACCAACCGTGCGAGCTCGCGCTCCTCGTCGCTCAACCCGTGATGTTCCATGTCTTCCTGTCCCTCCGTCAAGCACGCGACCGCGTCATGCGTCGGTCGATCCGGCCACGTCGGCGACCACGTCGCCGCGGCGCACGTGCTCGCCGACGGCGACGCGCAGCCGCACGCGCCCGGCACGCGGCGCGAGCACCGGGTGCTCCATCTTCATGGCTTCGATCGTCACCAGCACCGCACCGGCGGCGACCTCTTCGTCGTCAGCGACGTGGACCGCCACGACCGAGCCCGGCATCGGCGCGACGGCATCGAGGGCGTCGGCGCCGGTGCTCCCGCCGGACGCCGCGCGCCGGCGCCGTGCGACCTCGGTGCGGCTGAGCGGCCTCGCCGACACCGTCTCGCCGCGTCGATGCGCCCACCAGGTGCCGTCACCGGCGCGTGCCACGATCGCGTCGGCAGCCGCGGCGTCATCGGCTGCGGCCTCCTCGACGTCGTCCTCGACGAGGAACGGGATGCGGGCGCCTTCGGCGCCGGACAGGCGCCATCCGTCCCGGCGGCCCCACGGCGAGCCGGTCGCGGGCGCAGGATGCCGGCCCAGCTCCGCGGCCGCCCACCGGGCGAGGACGTCCGCGTCAGGTCGGGTCGGTCGGGGGATCTGACGTCGTCCGATGAGTCCGGTGTCGAGGCGACCGGCGCGCACATCCGCGTCACGCGCGAGAGCGCGCAGGAAGGAGATGTTCGTGTCGAGCCCGAGCACGATCGTTTCCGCCAGGGCTCGGTCCAGAGCGTCCCACGCACGTTCTCGTGTCGACGCGTGACTGATCACCTTCGCGATCAGCGGGTCGTAGTGCTCGGTCACGGTGGCACCCGTCTCCACCGCGGCATCTGTGCGCACCCCCGGCGCCGCCCGCCACATCGCGATCTCACCGGTCTCGGGGAGGAATCCCCGCGTCGGGCTCTCCGCGTAGACCCGCGCTTCGACGGCGTGACCGTCCAGGCGCACCTCGGCCTGAGCGATCGGCAACCGCCCGCCCGCGGCGACGTCCAGCTGCATGGCGACGAGGTCGCGCCCGGTGATCATCTCGGTGACGGGGTGCTCGACCTGAAGACGCGTGTTCATCTCGATGAAGAAGTACTCGTCCGGGCGATCCGCCGCCACGAGGAATTCGACCGTGCCCGCACCCCGGTAGTCCACCGATCTCGCGGCCGCGCACGCGCTCTCGCCGATCCGGGCGCGCGTCTCATCGTCGATGGCGGGCGAGGGCGCCTCCTCGATGACCTTCTGATGCCGCCGCTGCAGCGTGCACTCGCGTTCGCCGAGGTGGATCACCCCGCCGTGCGCGTCGGCCATGATCTGCACTTCGATGTGCCGCGGCGCCTCGA
>NZ_DEPK01000266.1:0-7371 GCF_002358725.1 Microbacterium sp. UBA3394 | reverse complement strand
AGCCCCCGACGGCCGCGGCTCGCTATAGCGCGGAGCCCAGACACCGAGCGAGGCGGCGTCGATCTCGCCGACCAGCCGGCCGTGCCAGGCGATCGCGACCTGGTCGGTGAGGCTCGCCACCTGATCGACCACGACGCGACGGCGGGAGTCATCGTCGTCCGCGGCGTCGAAGTCGTCGGCGTACTGGGGATCGAGCGCCTGAGGCGAGTCCCAGAGCGCCGACGCCAAACGCTTCAACACGCGTCGCTGCTCCTTGTAGAGCTCCCTGCGCCCGTCGATCGAGACCACCGTGGCACCGATGATCCCCTTCAGCACGGCCATTTCGGCCTCGATCACCCGAGGCACCACCACGTGCGCGCGGTAGCGCGTGAGAACGGGGCCGGCATACGCCTCCCGCGTCGCGGTCGTCGCGGCGCGGGCGAAGCGGCCGATGAGGTCGGAGGTGAGGTTCTTCAGACGGGCGAGGTCGGCCCGGCGGGCGGAGAATCCACCGATCCACTCCGGCAGCCGCATCAGCCGGAACAGGGCATCGGCGAGTTCATCTCGGGCGAAGTCGTATCCCACCCATGACTGGATGGCCGTCAGCAGCGCCTCGTGCTCGGAGGTGTCGGAGAGCCGCCGCGGATCGAGGTAGCCGTTGACGACGGCGTCTTCGAAGTCGTGGACGGAGTAGGCGATGTCATCCGAGAGGTCCATCACCTCGGCCTCGATGCAGCGCACCCTGCCGGGAGCACCGGCGCGCATCCAGTGGAAGACCGGCTCGTCGTCGGGATACACCCCGAACTTCAGCCGCCCACCGGGGTCGGGCAGGGGATGCTCCGCCGTCCAGGGATACTTGCACGTGGCGTCCAGGCTCGCACGCGTGAGATTCAGGCCGTGGCTCTGGCCGTCGGGTCCGAGCACCTTGGGCTCGAGGCGGGAGAGGATGCGCAGCGTCTGCGCGTTGCCCTCGAATCCGCCGACGCCTTCTGCCCAGTCGTTCAGCGCTCGTTCGCCGTTGTGTCCGAACGGCGGATGGCCGAGGTCGTGGCTGAGGCAGGCCGTGTCGACGACGTCGGGCGACAGGTGCAGCGCGGTCGCGAGTTCGCGGCCGACCTGTGCCACCTCGAGCGAGTGCGTCAGACGGTTTCGCGCGAAATCGGCCGGGGAAGCCGGGCTCAGCACCTGGGTCTTCGCGGCGAGCCGGCGAAGCGCGGCCGAGTGGAGCACGCGTGCGCGATCGCGGGCGAATCCGTCACGGTGAGAGCGGTGCTGCTCGGCGTGGAAACGCGCGGCGTCGTCATCGTCGTACCCGGCCGGGCGCTCCGACCGCATCGCGTCGTCGTCACCCGCCACTGTGATCCAGCTCCGCTTCGGCCATCGCGCCGGACGCGTCCGCGGCGAGCTCACGCGAGTGGAGCCATCCCTCGGGAAGCGCCGGCCGCTTGGGACTGCCCGCTCGCCCGCGCTGCCCCTCTGCGGCGGCACCCGGGTACGGCGCGGACAGGTCGAGCTCTCCGATCAGGTCGTCGATCTCCGCGAGGCTGGAGACCGTCGCGAAGCGGGCACGCAGATCACCGCCGACCGGATACCCCTTGAAGTACCACGCCACGTGCTTGCGGATGTCACGGCACCCGCGGCTCTCGTCGTCGAAGAACTCGATCAGCAGCTCGGCGTGGCGGCGGAAGGCGTCGGCGACGAAGGCGAGCGTCGCATCGACGGGCGGCGCAGCCGTTCCGGGCCCACCGAGCCGCCGGGCGAGGTCGCCGAACAGCCACGGTCGGCCGAGGCATCCCCGACCCACCACGACGCCGTCGCAACCGGTCTCGCGCATCATGCGCGCGGCGTCGTCCGCCGACCAGATGTCGCCGTTGCCGAGAACCGGCACACTCGTGACGGCCTCCTTGAGGGCGGCGATCGCAGACCAGTCCGCGCTGCCCGAGTAGAACTCCGACGCGGTACGGGCGTGCAGGGCGACGGCGGCGACACCGGCGTCTTCGGCGATCCGGCCCGCGTCGAGGTAGGTGAGATGGTCCGCGTCGATGCCTTTGCGCATCTTCACCGTCAGGGGCACGTGCTCGGCGGCGCGCGCGGCTCGCGTCACGATGTCGCGGAAGAGCCCGGTCTTCCACGGCAGTGCCGCCCCACCCCCCTTGCGCGTGACCTTCGGGACGGGACACCCGAAGTTGAGGTCGATGTGATCAGCCCGGTCCTCCGCCACGAGGAGTCGCACGGCGTTCTCGACGGTAGACGGATCCACGCCATAGAGCTGGATGGAACGCGGCGTCTCGGACTCGTGGTGGGTGATGAGGCGCATCGTGGTGGCGTTCCGCTCAACCAGCGCACGAGACGTGATCATCTCGCTGACGTACAGACCCGCGCCGTACTCGCGACACAGCCGCCGGAAGGCGGTGTTGGTGATGCCGGCCATGGGGGCGAGCACGACCGGCGCATCCAGGGCGATCGGCCCGATGCGCAGGGCGCGTGCAGGCGCGGTGACGGTGGTGTTCATCCGGACCATTCTCCCAGACGCGGACCCCACGCGCGGGCGCCGCCGTACCCTGGGGATATGACCGCTGCCTCCGCTGTGCGAGACATCCCCTTCACCACTGCCGACGGCGACGAGGCGACCCTCGCGTCGTACGGCGACGGCGTCGCTCTCGTCGTCAATGTCGCCTCCAAGTGCGGTCTGGCTCCCCAATACGAGCAGCTCGAGCAGCTGCAGCGCACCTACGGCGATCGCGGGCTGACGGTCGTCGGCTTCCCGTGCAATCAGTTCCTGGGACAGGAGCCCGGCTCGATGGAGCAGATCCTCGACTACTGCGCCACCACGTGGGGCGTGAGCTTCCCCGTGAACGACAAGATCAAGGTGAACGGCCGCGGCGCCGCGCCTCTCTATGCGGCGCTGAAGTCGGCGAAGGACGGCAACGGCAAGGCGGGGGCGGTGAAGTGGAACTTCGAGAAGTTCCTCGTCACACCGGATGGAAGCGTGCACCGCTTCCGCCCCACCACCTCACCCGACGACCCGGAGATCCTGCGGCTGATCGAGCAGCATCTGACCTCCTGACGGCAACCCGCGGGTTCTCAGGCCGGATCGACGACGACCTCCGCCGTCCGCTCGCTCGCGATCCGATCCAGGATCTGTCCGAAGGCCTCCGGCGGCTGTGCGCCGCTGACGCCGTAGGCACCGTCGATGACGAAGAAGGGCACCCCGGTGATGCCGTAGGCGCTCGCCTGCGCCTGATCCGCTCGAACCGCCTCGAGGTAGACCTCGTGCTCGAGCGCGTGTCGCACCTCCTCCGCATCGAGACCGACCTCCGCCGCGAGGGCCACCAGCTCGTCGTCACGGCCGAGGTGACGACCCTCGGTGAAGTAGGCGGCCATCAGTCGCTCGCTCATCTCGTGCTGACGCCCGCGCTCCTTGGCCATGTGAAGCAGCTGGTGAGCCTTCACGGTGTTGGTGTGACGCAGCAGATCGAAGCGGTACTCGAGGCCGGCGTCGGCGGCCACACCGCTGACACGATCGAGCATCTGTTGAGCGGACGCCGCGTCGACGCCCTTGTGCGCGGCCAGATACTCCGCTTCTCCGCCGTCGAAGTCGACGGGCGTCTCCGGCGCCAGTTCGAAGGAGTGGAAGGTGACACGCACGTCGGGGACGCCCTCGCCGCGAGAGGCGATCGCCTTCTCGAGGTTCCGCTTTCCGATGTAGCACCAGGGGCAGGCGATGTCCGACCAGACGTCGATCGCGATGGCATCCGTCATGCCGGAGGCAACATCCTCACGCGCTGCCGTATTCCGTCGCGGCCATCAGACGGCCTCGTCCGGCGTGTCGACGGCGGCCCCGAATCGTCGCTCCCGGCCGAGGTACAGGTCGATCGCCCGCCACAGATCCTTCCTGCCGAAGTCGGGCCAGAGGGTGTCGAGGAAGACGAACTCCGCGTACGCGCTCTCCCACAGCAGGAAGTTGGAGGTGCGCTGCTCACCGCTGGAACGCACGAAGAGGTCGACGTCGGGCATGTCCGCCTGGTACAGCCGTCGCGCGATCAGCTTCTCGGACACGGCGCGAGGCTTCAGTCGACCCGCCGCGACATCGTCGGCGATGCCGCGCATCGCGTCGACGAGCTCGACGCGCCCGCCGTAGTTGACGCACATGGTCAGCGTGAGCACATCGTTGTCCGCGGTGAGCCGCTCGGCGTACTGCAGCTCCGAAACGACCGAGGACCACAGGCGGGGCTTGCGTCCGGCCCACCGCACGCGCACGCCCCACTCGTTGAGCTGATCACGACGACGGTGCAGCACGTCGCGGTTGAATCCCATGAGGAAGCGGACTTCGTCGGGAGATCGCGACCAGTTCTCCGTTGAGAACGCGTACACCGACAGGTGGCGGACGCCCGCCTGGATGGCGCCGGCGACGACGTCCAGCAGCGCCGCCTCGCCCGCCTTGTGTCCTTCCACGCGCGTGAGGCCGCGCCGATTGGCCCACCGCCCGTTCCCGTCCATGACGATGGCCACGTGGGAGGGCACGGCGCCCGGCGGGAACGCGGGCGGGTACTGGCCCGTCCAGTCGACGGGACGGTAGGGGACGGCGTCGCGATGAGTGTACGGCTTGGGGCTCACGGGCGGCTTTCGACGTGGGACAGGGATCGGATGCCGCGCTCGAGGTGCCACTGGGCGTAGGCGGCGATGAGCCCGGACGCAGCGGTCGTGGCGGCGGCGGGGGCGGCGTCGACGGCGACCCAGTCTCCGCGGATGAGCGCACCGAGGTGGGAGACGGCTACCGGATGCACCCGCGCGGCCCCGGTCGGCGCACAGGCGGCGCACACCATGCCGCCGGACTGCGCGACGAAGGCGTCGTGCGGACCCGGGGCGCCGCATCGGGCGCATTCTTCGAGTCCGGGCGCCCATCCCGACAACGCCATCGCCCGCAGCAGGTAGGAGTCGAGGATATGTCGGGCGGAGTGCTCGCGCATCGAGAGCGCCCGGAGTCCCCCGACCAGGAGCAGGTACTGCTGCGGGGTCGCCTCGGCTTCGTTCAGCCGGTCTGCCGCCTCGACCATCGCACTCGCCGACGTGTAGCTGTCGTAGTCGACGACGATGTCCGCCCCGTAGGAGCCGAGCGATTCAGCCTGCTGCACGATGTCGAGCGAACGGCCCTGGTAGAGCTGCACGTCTGCGACCATGAAGGGCTCCAGGCGCGATCCGAATCGCGATGACGTGCGCCGGACACCCTTGGCCACCGCGCGCACTTTGCCGTGGCGGCGGCTGAGCAGGGTGACGATGCGGTCCGCTTCTCCCAGTTTGTGGGTGCGCAGGACCACGACCTCGTCGCGATAGGTGGGCACTCCTCGATTATCCCGCGGTGCGCGCCGACGGGCCGCGGACGGCGCGCGGACAGGTCGTGAAGAGACGGGGCCCGCGGCTCACCACACCGTGTAGAGCAGGTGCTGCACCAGCAGCGCCCACACGAGTTGAGCAGCCAGGAGGCGTCGCCGCCACGGGGCCGGCACGAAGGCGAACGCGATGGTGAGCCACGGCACGAACGGCAGCCAGATCCGTTCCACCTCGGCCTTGCTCATCCCCGACAGATCGGCCAGCAGCACCATGAGGGCGCCGGCCACGATGAGCCACCGCACCGCTGATCGGCGGCGCGCCTCGGGGGAGACGGCCGTCGCCGCGATCGCACCGCCCACCGCCGGGCCCGCGCAGATCGCGAGGGCCGCGAGATTGCCCCAGACCCAATACGCGTACGGCCGCTCGGAGGCGATGCCGTCGGCGTACCTCGCGGCGAGCACGGGATACGCCTCCCACAGGGCGAATCCGCCCGCCGCGAAGCCGAGCACGACGGCGGATGCGGTCGCTGCCGCGATCGGGAGCAGCACCCAGCGCCGCGTCGCGATGAGCACCGCCAGAGCGAGGATGCCGAGCAGCAGCATCCCGTACGACATCATGACGGTCGCGCCCAGCACGATCCCGGCGACCGCCGCCCAGGCGATCATCGCGGCCGTTCGGGGGCGCGATGCGGCGACGGCGAGTGATGCGATGCCCCACGCACCGACCGTTGCGATCACGGCGTCGGCCGAGACGGCGAGGAACACGGCGGCCGGTGTGAAGACGAGGAAGGGCGCCGCCCTCCGCGCCACGGCCTCCGCGCCGAGGGCGCGCAGCGTCGTGAGCACCGCGGCCGGCAGCGTGGCGGCGACGAGGCTCACCACGATGCCGGCGGTGAAGTCGGAGCCGAGTCCGAGTCGCACCAGAGCGACGAAGAACAGAAGCATCCCCGGTGGGTGCCCGGCGACGTGGGTGACCCAGTTGTCGTCGGCGGCGTAGGGGATGCGCGAGACATACGTCGTCAGCAGCACGCCGATGTCGTCGACCTCGCGCGCGGTGCGCAGGTACTCGTACGGGTTCCCCAGCACACGGGAGATCCCCGTCGGACCGTCCACGAACGCGAGCGCGAGCATCCAGGTGGCCGCCGCGACGGCGGACGACGCGAGCAGCGCCCGCCACGAGAGGGTGAGCGCCCAGCGGTCTCCGAAACGCCACGCCAGGACGGCGATGAGCACCGCCGCAGCGGTGGCTGCGCCCACGTGCGGCACCCACAGACCATGAAGCGGAGCGATCGCGCGATCATCCGCGGAGCGCGCCGCGCGCGTGGCGACATCCCACCCCGTCACGACGGGCACCACCACGGCCGCGGCGATCAGGGCGAGGGCGACTCCGCTTCCGATCACCGTCGCGCGACGGCGGATCGTGGCGGTTCGGACAGAGGGCATGCTCCGAGACTAAGCACTCCCCCACCGTGCCCAGACCGCGCCGTCCGCGGTTCGTAAGGTGCATCTCCGCTGGCCCGTGCTTGGCTGAAGGCATGATAGGACTCACGGCGAGGGCCTCGGCGCGTCTCGAACGCGCCGTCGACGCGATGCGCGCCCGCACGTCGACCCCGCCGCGTCGCACGCGGACCACGGTGGTGCTGGGGCGCGCGCTCGGCGTGCTCGTGCTCGTGTGCTTCCTGACAGGCCTCTACAGCCACGTGCTGCAGAGCCCTCCCGCCTGGTTCCCGCTGTCCCCTCGCCCCCTCGGGCTGTACCGGGTGACCCAGGGGGCCCACGTGCTCGCCGGACTCGCGATGATCCCGGTCCTGCTCGGCAAGCTGTGGGCGGTGTACCCCCGGCTGTTCACGTGGCCGCCGGTCACCGGCCCCCTCTCCCTCCTCGAGCGCGCATCCATCGGCCTGCTCGTGGGCTCGGCACTGGTCGAGGTCACGATCGGCGTCATGAACATCGCGCAGTGGTACGCGTTCGACTTCTCGTTCCGGCGCGTGCACTTCGTGCTCGCCTGGCTTCTCGTGGGAAGCGTCGTGCTCCACGTCGCGGTCAAGCTGCCCCTCATCGT
>NZ_DEPK01000076.1:0-4684 GCF_002358725.1 Microbacterium sp. UBA3394 | reverse complement strand
TCAGACTCGCTCAGAGCGACCGACGTCGTTCGACCCCGCGGACTTCGAGCGTCCCACCGGCCGCGAGGTCAACTGGCGCCACGCGCCGCTCGACCGCCTCGCGACCCTGTTCGTCGACGAGGAGACCGACGGGCAGGGAGAACCGGCCGTCTCCGACGACCGCGAAACGATCGCCGACCTCATCGTGGCCGCGGCCGCTGACGATGCCGGACCGCGGGGCGAGGTCTTCCGGCCCGAGGATCTCATCAGCGCGATCGCATGGAAGCGGGGCGCGAACGCGCTGCACCTGCGCGTGCCCGACGGCGGCGAGTTCGACGAACCGTTCGTCCTCTCGCTCCGCGGCGCGGGCGCCGAGCGTCACGGCAACGCGCATCTGGTCATCGAGGCGGCTCCGAACTCCCGCGCCACGGTCGTCCTGGACCACAGCGGATCGGCGGCTTACGCGCAGAACGTCGAGGTGATCGTCCGCGACGGCGCCACGCTGAAGCTCGTGACCGTCCAGCGATGGGACGACGACGCCGTGCACGCCGCATCGCATCAGGCGAGAGTCGACAAGGACGCGACGCTCACGCACGTCGTCGTCACCTTCGGCGGCTCCGTCGTGCGGGTGAACCCGTCGGTCGAACTCGCCGGTCCGGGCTCCGAGGCGCGCCTGTACGGGCTGTCCTTCGCGGACTCGGGTCAGCACCTCGAGAGCCAGGTGTACCTGCACCACAAGGGCCCTCACACCGTCGGCGACGTTCTCTACAAAGGCGCTCTGCAGGGGGCTTCCGCCCGGAGCGTCTGGATCGGCGATGTGCTGATCGGTCCCGATGCGGTGGGAACGGATTCGTACGAGGCGAACCGGAACCTCGTGCTCACCGACGGTGCACGAGCCGACTCGATCCCGAACCTCGAGATCGAGACGGGCGATATCCAGGGCGCCGGGCATGCCAGTGCGACGGGTCGCTTCGACGACGAGCAGCTGTTCTACCTCCAGGCTCGCGGCATCGCCGAGGACGAGGCGCGTCGGCTCGTCGTCATCGGCTTCCTGTCCGAGATCGTGCAGCGGATCGGCATCCCGGCGCTGCAGGACGAGCTGACGGCCGCAATCGAGCGCGAGCTCGAGGACGGCGCCGCGTGAGCGCACAGCGAGCCTGTTCGCTGAGCGAGCTCGAGCAGGACACCGCGCACCGCGTGGAGCTCGACGGCGTGCCGATCTCGGTCGTCCTGGATGCCGAGGGCGTCGTTCACGCGATCGGCGACACCTGCACCCACGGCGACATCTCGCTGTCCGAAGGATTCGTCGAGGGGGACACCCTCGAATGCTGGGCGCACGGCTCGGCGTTCTCTCTCATCACCGGCAGACCTCAGAACCTTCCGGCCTTCGAACCGGTCCCCGTCTACGTCGTCGAGATCGACGGCGACGACGTGATGATCGATCCGGCCGTGACCAAAGACCTGACTTGACGAAGGAACACATCATGACTGTCCTCGAGATCCGCGACCTGCACGTGACGGTCGAGACCGAGAAGGGGGCCACCCCCATCCTGAACGGCGTCACGCTGACCATCCGAACGGGCGAGACGCACGCCATCATGGGCCCGAACGGGTCGGGAAAGTCGACGCTCGCGTACACGATCGCCGGACACCCCAAGTACACCGTGACGGGCGGATCCATCACTCTCGACGGCGAGGACGTGCTCGAGATGTCCGTCGACGAGCGCGCCCGCGCCGGGCTCTTCCTGGCGATGCAGTACCCCGTGGAGATCCCCGGGGTGACCGTGACGAACTTCCTCCGCACCGCCAAGACCGCCATCGACGGCGAGGCCCCCGCGATCCGCTCGTGGACCAAGGACGTCCGCGAGTCGATGACGAATCTCCGGATGGACCCGACGTTCGCGCAGCGCAACGTGAACGAGGGCTTCTCCGGCGGCGAGAAGAAGCGCCACGAGATCCTGCAGCTCGAGCTGCTCCGCCCGAAGCTCGCCGTGCTTGACGAGACTGACTCCGGGCTCGACGTCGACGCCCTCAAGATCGTCTCCGAGGGTGTCAACCGGGCGAAGGAGCAGACCGACCTCGGTGTGCTCCTGATCACCCACTACACCCGCATCCTGCGTTACATCCGGCCCGATCACGTGCACGTGATGGTCAAGGGCCGCATCGTCGAGGAGGGCGGCCCGGAACTTGCCGACCGGCTGGAGGACGAGGGCTACGATCGCTTCGTTCCGCAGGTCGCTGAGCCGACCGTCGACGCCGGCGCGTAGAATCGTTACATGACCGTGACGCTCACGACCGAGAAGTACGACGAGGTCTCCGAAGCGCTCAAAGACGTCATGGATCCGGAGCTCGGGATCAATGTCGTCGATCTGGGGCTCATCTACGACCTCGCGTGGGACGATGACAACGACGCCCTCGTGATCCACATGACACTCACGTCCGCCGGCTGCCCGCTGACGGACGTGCTCGAGGAGCAGACCGCGCAGGCGCTCGACGCCGTGGTGGATCGATTCCGGATCAACTGGGTCTGGATGCCGCCGTGGGGTCCGGAGCGGATCACCGACGATGGGCGCGACATGATGCGTGCCCTCGGTTTCGCGATCTGACGCGCGCTCCTCGTGACGGAGGTGAAGGGCGCGACCGCTTGCGCGGTCGCGCCCTTTCTCACATCTCGGCGCGGCCGAGGCGCCAGTAGCCCATGAAGGCGACCGCTCGGCGATCCACGCCGCGCTCACTGACGAGGTGACGACGGAGCGCCTTGATGCCGCCGGCTTCCCCGGCAAGCCACGCGTAGAGCGGTGCGCTCCTCAAGGCGGCGCCGCCCTTGGCCGTGCGCGGCACCTCCCAGAGGAGCTGGGTGTCGATGTCGATCTCTTCGACGTCGGCTCCCGTCCCGCCGGGCGCGAGACGTTCGGCGACCTGCGGCACGGTCGTGGTGAGGAAGTCGTGCCGCGTGTCGGCGGTGCGGTGGCCGATGGACATCCCGAACCCGGGATGGGTCGGCATGTAGGCCGCATCGGCCGGCTCGGGCAGCTCGAGGACGACGTGTCCGCGAGCTTCCGGCGGGAGCTGTTCGAGGATGACCGCGATGGCGGGGGCCGCGGTCTCATCTCCAACGAGCAGAACGGCGTCGGTGCGCTCAGGCGGGACGAAGTCGATGCCGAAGCTCACGCCGGTCGCGGCCGTGGACGGAGCGAGGATCAGCAGCTCGTCGCCGATCCGCGCGTCGTCGATCCATTGGGAAGCGGGGCCCGTGACGTCGTGCACGACCATGTCGACATCCACCTCTCGCAGGTCGTGACGCACGCGTCGCGTGGTGTAGGTGCGGATGTGGGGGCGGGTGTCCGACGGGAGCTCCCGCCACTGCGCGTACCAGTCGTCTCCGGTCGGCATCGCCTCCAGCGGTGCTGTCACGGTGGGGAAGATGAGCTTGATCCGCTGATCGAAGCCCGGGTCGCCGTAATCGTCCAGGTCGTCGCCGGTGAAGGTGAAGCGTCGGAAGCTGGGGGTCAGGTCGCTGATGGCCGTCAGGCGCACCCGGAAGAACCGGTAGGGCTTGTCTGTCATGGTGTCACTCCGTCCAGGGGGTCGAGGATGTGGTGGCGTCCGCGGGGGAGGACCATCGGAGATCCCGAGACCGGGTCGGCGATGACGAGGGAGTCCAGGTCGAAGACGTCGCGAATGAGCTCCCGGGTGATGACCTCCGACGGCGGTCCGCTCGCGACGAGTCGACCGCGTCTCAGGGCGAACAGATGGTCGGCGTATCGCGCCGCGAGATTGATGTCGTGCAGGACCATGACGATGGTCGTGCCCCGCCGGCGGTTCAGATCGGTGAGCAGGTCGAGCACCTCGACCTGGTGACTGACGTCGAGGAAGGTGGTCGGCTCGTCCAGCAGCAGCACGCCCGTCTCTTGAGCCAGTGCCATGGCGATCCACACGCGCTGCCGCTGTCCGCCGGACAGTTCGTCGATCGGGCGGTCGGCGAGGTCGCTCACGCCGGTCGCGTCGAGGGCGTGCGCGACCGCGACGTCGTCATCGGTCGTCCAGGACCGGAAGAGCTTCTGGTGCGGGTGCCTCCCGCGTCCGACGAGTTCCGACACCACGATGCCCTCGGGGGCGATCGGCTGCTGCGGGAGCAGTCCGAGCGATCGGGCGAGTTCCTTGGTGGGGATCTGGTCGATGCGACGGCCGTCGAG
This sequence comes from Microbacterium sp. UBA3394, assembly GCF_002358725.1. Lineage (NCBI taxonomy): Bacteria > Bacillati > Actinomycetota > Actinomycetes > Micrococcales > Microbacteriaceae > Microbacterium > Microbacterium sp. UBA3394. The sequence continues at coordinate 509 of NZ_DEPK01000076.1, read as the reverse complement.
GACGACCGTACCGCTCTCCGGCGCGAGCAGCCTCGACATCGTCTTGAGCAGCGTCGACTTGCCGCACGCGTTCGCGCCGACGATCACACTGATCCTGCCCGCGGGCACGTCGAGGTCGACGTCGTCGACGATGACGGCGCCCGCGTATCCGGCGACGAGGCCCTCCGTGCGGAGCTGGTGTGCGTGGGTCATGAAGAGCCTCCGCGGCGGCTGGTACGGATGAGCAGGTACAGGAGGTAGGGAGCTCCGAGGATGCCGGTGATGACGCCCACCGGGAACTTCGTGTCGAAGGCGAACTGGCCCAGGAGGTCGGCCGCGAGCACGAGGCACGATCCCGTGAGCGCGGCCGGGACGACCACGGATGCGCCCGCGCCGACGATCCGGGTGGCGATCGGTCCGGCGAGGAAGGCCACGAAGGCGATCGGCCCGGTCGTGGCGGTGGCGAAGCAGGCCAGGGCGACTGCCGAGACGACGAGAAGGAGCCGCGTGCGGTCGACACGCACCCCGAG
>NZ_DEPK01000122.1:0-12151 GCF_002358725.1 Microbacterium sp. UBA3394 | reverse complement strand
GGTGCTCGCGGTGGACTCGTTCAAGGGCTCGATCGCAGCAGACGCCGCCGCTGACGCGCTCGAAGCGGGGTGGCGCCGCGTGCGTCCGGGCGACCGGATCGTGCACCGGCCGATGGCGGACGGCGGCGAAGGCACCGTCGCCGCCTTCGCGGCGGCCGTGCCCGGGGCGACGCTCATGCCAGTGACGGTCGATGGCCCGGAGGGCGCGTCCGTCGAGGCGTACTGGCTGCTGCTTCCGCCGACCGCCGACGCCGCGCACGGCACCGGTGTCGTCGAACTCGCCGGCACCTCGGGCATCGAGCTGCTGGGAACGCCCCCGCGACTCCGGCCGCTCGACGCCGACACGCGGGGCTTCGGGCAGGCGATCGCCGCCGCGCTCGACCACGGCGTCTCGCGGTTGGTCCTCGGGATCGGTTCGAGCGCGTCGACGGATGGGGGAGTGGGGATGCTCGCCGCGCTCGGCGCGCGCGTGCTCGACGTCGACGGCGCGCCCGTCGCTCCCGGTGCGCGCGGACTCGGCGATGTGGTGGAGGTCGATCTGTCGGGTCTCGCCCCGCTTCCAGCCGGCGGCGTCCGTGTGTTGAGCGACGTCACGCATCCGCTGACGGGACCGCGGGGAGCGGCAGCCGTCTTCGGTCCGCAGAAGGGTCTGTGTGGGGACGACATCCCGGCGGTGGATGCGGCGCTCGCCCGCCTTGCCGACCTCGTCGGGGTCGACCCGGGCGCTCCCGGTTCGGGTGCCGCCGGCGGTACCGGCTTCGCCCTGCGCCTGTGGGGCGGCGAGCTCGTTCCCGGCGCCGAAGAGGTCGCCGAGCTCATCGGGCTCGCCGACGCGATCGGCGGCGCCGCCGTCGTCGTCACGGGTGAGGGCGCGTTCGACGGCCAGTCGGCCGCCGGCAAGGTGCCGTCCCGGGTGCACCACCTGGCGGCGGCTGCCGGCGTGCCCGCGATGCTCGTCGCCGGCCGCATCTCGCCCGACGCCGACACCTCGGCCTTCGTCGCAACCGCGTCGCTGACCGACCTGGCGGGAACGCCGGAGGCGGCCATGGCCGACCCCGCGACCTGGCTCGCGCAGGCCGGCGCCGCGCTCGCCGCATCCCTCTGACCCGCCGCCGTCCGCCCGACCCCGGCCCGCCTCTGACCCCGCCGGCGTCCGCCCGCCCCCGTCCGCCCGGCCCCTCCGCCCGGCCCCGGTCGCCCGGCCCCGGTCGCCCCGACCTTCCTCCGCCCGCGTGCTGGTGCCTAACTCAGGCTGAGGAGGTCCAGATGCGGCCTGGTATCGATTTCCCGGCCCGGTGAGTGCCATCCAGCCTGAGTTGCTGCACATGTCACGGCGGTGCCGCCCCGTCGCGTGCCACCCGTCGTGCGCCGCCGCCGCCGTCGTCGTGCGCGCCGTCGCGTGGCCGCCCTGTCGCATGCCGCCGCCGTCGCGTGGCCTTCGCTTGCCGTCCCATCGCGTGCACCAATTCAGGCTCGGGGAGTTCGAATGCGGCCGAGAGGCCGGAATTCCGGCGGCTCGTGGTTCCCCGGCCTGAGTTGGTGCACGTCGCCCGTCGAGACGCCGACAGGTGACACACGTGCGGGCGTTCGGCGCCTTCTGTCGTCTGTCTCCCGCGCGGCACCGGATGGTCGACTCGATGCCGCACCGGTGTCTCACCCGACGTGTGCACCAACTCAGGCTCGGGGAGTTCGGGTACGGTCGAGAGGTCGGAATTCGGGCGGCTCGTGGTCCCCAGCCTGAGTTGGTGCACGTCGCCCGTCGAGACGTCGACAGGTGACACCACGTGCGGGCGTTCGGCACCCTCTGTCGTCTGTCGACCGGCGCGGCAAGGGCTCGACTCGATGCTGCCCGGTGTCGCACCCGATGTGTGCACTAACTCAGGATGGAGGATCACGGGTACGGCCGGGAGGCCGGAGTCCGGGCCGTTCGGTTCGCCCAGCCTGAGTTGGGGCACAACGTGAGTGGGGACGCGGCTCATCGCCCCACCGTCGGGCCGGAGCCCACCCGCCCGGCGCGGCCGCCCGGCCGGAGCCGGGACGCGGCCCATCGCCCCAGCGTCGCCGGAGCCCCGCGGCTCGCCGGCCCGCGGCGTCACCGCCCCAACGTCGCCGGAGCCCTGCGGCTCGCCCCCCAGCCCCGGCGGCGCCGCGTCAGGGGAGGGTAAGGATGCCGTTACGGCGGTGCGGGAGCGACCGCAAGGCGTCATCGCGCAGCACCGGGGGCAGCAGACGCTGCGGGGCGTCCTGGAAGACGATCGGCCGCAGGAACCGGCGGATCGCCGTCGCGCCGACCGAGGTGTGCAGCGAGGTGGTCGCCGGCCACGGCCCGCCGTGCTGCTGCGACCAGGTCACCGCCACGCCGGTGGGCCAGCCGGCGAACAGCACGCGTCCGGCTTTGCGCTGCAGCACCTCGAGCACGTCGTCGACGGCGTCGTCGTCCTCTGCGTGCAGGGTGGCCGTGAGGCTGCCCGGCACGGCATCCAGGGCGCGCTGCAGCGCGGCGTCGTCGGCGTACTCGACCAGCAGCGTCACGGGGCCGAAGCACTCCTCGAGCAGCGTCTCGGGCCGATCCGCGACGGCGGCGGCGTCGGTCCTCAGCACGACCGGCTGCGCGGTGCCCTCGGCCTGTTCGGCGGATCCGGCCACGACCGAGACCGACGGGTCGGCCTCGAGGTGCGCGAGACCGGAGGGGAACGCCGCGGTGATGCGGTCGGTCAGCAGCGGACCACCGGATGCGCCCGGAACGAGCCGCGCGAGGAGCTCGTCGAAGCCGGATCCGGCCGGGACGAACACCACACCCGGCTTGGTGCAGAACTGCCCGACCCCGAGCGTGAACGAGGCGACCAGGCCCTGCGCGAGCGCCTCACCGCGCCGCTCGACGGCGGCCGGGGTGAGAACCACGGGATTGACGCTGCCGAGCTCGCCGTAGAAGGGGATGGGGTCCTCTCGCCCGGTCGCGAGATCGAACAGGGCGCGTCCGCCGCCGAGCGAGCCGGTGAACCCGGCGGCCTGGATGGAGGGATGCTGCACGAGGGCGTTGCCGGCCTCGCGACCCTCGACGAGACCGAGTGAGCCGGCGGGTGCTCCCGCCGCTTCCAGGGCTGCGGCGACGATCTCGGCGGTGCGCTCGGACAGGCGGGGATGGCCGGAGTGCGCCTTCACGACCACGGGATTCCCGGCCGCGAGGGCCGAAGCGGTGTCGCCGCCGGCGACGGAGAACGCGAAGGGGAAGTTCGAGGCCGAGAACACCGCCACCGGGCCGACGCCGGTGAGCATCCGTCGCAGTTCGGGGCGCGGCGGGGTGGCGGCCCCGTCGGCGTCGTCGATCGTGATCTCGAGGTACGACCCCTCCTCGACGACGCTCGCGAACAGGCGCAGCTGGCCGGTCGTGCGGGCGACCTCGCCGCGAAGGCGGGTCTCGCCGAGGCGGGTCTCCTCGTCGGCGATCGCGACGAGCTCGTCGGCGTGCGCGTCGAGTGCGTCGGCGGCGGCGCGCAGCCAGCGCGCGCGGTCGTCGGCCGACGCGGCGCGCCACACGGGCGCGGCCTTCGCGGCGGCGGACACGAGGCGGTCGAGGTCGGTGATGCTGGTGCTCATGGTTGCTCCCGAGTGGTCGCGGGCGGTCAGGTGAAGCGGATGCCGAGCCCGACATGGTCGGTCTCGGTGAGGGCGCCGTTGTGGATGCGGACGGGCGCGGAGTCCCGCAGGGCGCCGAGCTCGCCGAAGCCGGCGTCTTCGACGTCTTCGACGAGCGGATCCGGCACGCCGGGGACACCGCGCAGGCACAGCGCCAGCTGTCCCGAGAGCTCGGGCAGCAGGTGCGGATGCACGGCGGCACCGTACTCGGCCGCGACGGCGGCGATCCCCAGGAACGGCGTGATGCCGCCGACGCGCACGACGTTCGGCTGCACGATCTGGGCGGCGCTGGTGCGCAGGAAGTCGTCGAAGCGGAAGACGTTGTGCAGATTCTCGCCCACGGCGATCGGGATGCGGCTGGAGGCGGCCAGGCGCTCGGACAGCGCGATGTGCCCGGCCAGGTCGTCGGCGCGCAGCGGCTCCTCGATCCACGCCGGCGCCACCTCGGCGAGCACCTCGAGGTTCCGCGTCGCGCGGTCGAGGTCCCAGCGCTGATTCGCGTCGATCATGAGCGCGCGATCGGGCCCGAGCACCTCGCGCACCGCACGCATGCGGTCGAGGTCCTCCGCGACGTCGGGCTTGCCGACCTTGACCTTCACGGCGTCGAAGCCGGCATCCACCCACCGTCGCGCCTGGGCGACGAGATCCTCGATGGGGTAGTGCAGGTTCACGCCGGAGCCGTAGGCGGGGGCGCTGCGACGCTGCCCGCCGAGGAACCCGGTGAGCGACGTGCTCCGCTCGCGCGCCGCCGCATCCCACAGCGCGAGGTCGAGCCCGGCCATCGCGATGGTGGTGACCCCGCCGCCACCGGCCTCGTGGAGGCGCTGCCACAGCGCCAGGGACTCCGCACCCGGGTCTGCCGAACGCCCGCGGGCGAAGTCGGCGACGTCGTTCGCGAGCATCGCGTGCACGGCTTCGGCGCCGATCTGCGGCGTCCACGAGAAGCCCCAGCCCTCCGCTCCGTCCGAGCGCACCACGTGCGTCTCGACGACACCGACGGAGGTGACCTCGGCGCCCCACGGGCGCGTCAGCGGCACCCGGATCAGCCGGGTCTCGAAGGTCGCGACGGTCGGATGCTCCGCCGCAGCGACCGCGGTCACAGCAGCGCCCGCCCGGCCTCGAGGATCTCGGCCAGGCGCTCCTCCTGGGCGGGCGAGGGGTCGACGAGCGGGGCGCGTACGCCGCCGATCGGCATCCCCGACAGCCGCAGGCCCGTCTTGATGAGCGAGACGCCGAAGCCGGGGGTCTCGTCGCGCAGCGCGACGAGGGGGCGGAAGAACCCGTCGAGCAGCTGCAGGCGGCGGTCCTCGTCGCCGGCGATGTACGCACGGTAGTGGGCGGCGGCGACCTCCGGGATCATCGCGAACGCCGCCGAGGAATACAGCGGCACGCCGATGCCGCGGTACGCGCCCTGGGTGAGCTCGGCGGTGAGCAGGCCGTTGAAGAAGGCGAAGTCGTCGCGGCCCTCCTCGGCGACCGCGCGCACGATCAGCTGCGCCGTGCCGATGTCGCCCGCCCCGTCCTTGAAGCCGATGACCTTCGGATTGCGCGCGAGGTGCCGCATCGCATCGACGGAGTACTGCGCGTTGGCGCGGTGGTAGACGACGACGGGCAGATCGGATGCCGCCGCGATCGCCTCCACGTAGGCGATCAGGCCCGCCTGCGGACCGCCGACGAGGTACGGCGGGAGGACGAGGAGCGCGTCGGCCCCGGCATCCGCAGCCGCGCGTGCGACCCCGATCGCGTGGCCGAGCGGACCGCCGGCGCCGGCGACGACGGGAACGCGTCCGGCGACCGTCTCGACCGTGGACCGCACGACCTGCGCGGCCTCATCCGTCGACAGGGCGTGGAACTCGCCCGTGCCGCACGCCGGGAACACCCCGCCCGGGCCGTGCTCCATCGTGGTGCCGACGTGACGCCGCAGCAGCTCGTCGTCGACGCGGTCGTCGGCGTCGAAGGGGGTGACGGGGAAGAAGAGGATGCCGTCGAAGGCGATTCCGGTGCTCACGCGGCGGTGTCCTTTCGGGAGTCGGGGGACGATCCCGCGGCGCGGGCGTCCGCGGCGGCGAGTTCGTCGCGCCAGGTGCGGGTGGGGTGCCATCCGATCAGGCGCGCGGCCTTCGCGCTCGTGAACGCCGGGGTCGTGCCGACAAGGCCCGCCGCGACCTCCTCGGTTCCGGGGTGGAAGCGCGGCACGAGATCGCACAGCGGTTCGCGCGCGAGCGCGTCGTCGGCGCCGACGAAGAAGGTCTCGGCGTTCGGGATGTCGCCCATCGCGGCAAGGAGCACGTCGACGAAGGCGGCGACGTCGCGGGCGTCGACGTAGTTGAACACGGCCGGTGCCGAGAGAGCCGGATCGTCGAGGCGCTCGCGCACGGTGTGCCCCTGCTGCGTGACGGCTCCCTCCCACTCCTCCGGCGCGATGACGTAACACGGCCGGAACGCCGCGAACCGCGTCGCGTCGCCGGTCTGGCGCGCGAGCATCGCCGCAGTCTGCTCGGCGAGCAGCTTCGACAGGGCGTAGGCGTTCCACGGCCGGGTCGGCGTGGACTCGTCGAGGGGCATCGACGGCGGCACCCATCCGGTGGGGGATCCGTATCCGATCACGGTGGGGCTCGACGCGGTGATGATCCGCGGCACACCGGCGGCGACGGCCGCGGACATCGTGTTCAGGGCGAGCGCGGCGTTCGTGCGCAGGATGACGTCTTCGGGTGCGCTGAACGGCACGGCGATCGCGGCGAGGTGCACGAGCGCGTCGGCCCGCGCATCCGCCACCGCCGCGGCTGCGGTGTCTGCGTCGGTGAGGTCGACGGCCGCCTGCGTGACCGCGTCCCGCGAGGTCAGCTCGACCGCATCCGAGACCTCGCGATCCAGCGAGACGATCTCGTGTCCGGCATCGGCGAGACCGGCCACGAGCGAGCGCCCGAGGCGGCCGGCGCCACCGGTGACGACGATGCGCGTCACGCCGGCACCGTCTCCGGGCTCGCGGCGAGGAAGCGGATGCCGAGGTCGGCCACACGCACCGGCATGCCCGTCGCGAGCGAACGGTTGCCGGCGATGCCGACCGAGATGGAGCGCACGCCGTCGCGCCAGTCGGCAGGACGCTGCAGCGGGTCATCGCCCGGCCCCTCGAAGACGTCGGCCAGGAGCAGACGGTCGCCGCCGCCGTGCCCGCCCGCGAGGTTCTCGATCTCGACCTCGGTCGCGGCCTCCCAGTGACGCTGCACGAGCAGGCGCTCGCCTTCGGGCCGCAGCGATCCGGACGAGCCGGCGTCGACCGCGCTCGGGTCGAGCACCGGATGCAGGCCCTCGTCGGCGAGCACGGCGCCGCGCTCGACGACCTCGAGCTCGACGCGCCCCTTCGTGCCGTTCACCGCCACGCGATAGCCCTCCCAGGGCGCGTGGGCGTTGAGGGAGTAACTGAGGGTCGCGCCGGAGGCGTAGTCGACCACGAGCGCGAGGTTGTCCTCGATGGTGATCCCCTCGCCGAACACGTCGCGGTCGCGCAGGTATCCGTCGTGCTCCTCGGCATCGAAGTACAGGGCCTTGAGGTTCGCGTCGGCCCGCAGGTCGAGTTCGAAGGCGCCGGCGTCGTCGTGGCTTCCGCGCGGAGCCCGCGCGCCGAGTCCGCGTGCGTCGGCGTTCTCCGCGCCGTAGAAGCGCAGCCCGCCTGACGCGTACACGCGGGTGGGGATGGACCGCAGCCACCAGTTGACGAGATCGAAGTGGTGGCTGGACTTGTGCACGAGCAGGCCGCCGGAGTGCTCCTTCTCGCGGTGCCAGCGGCGGAAGTAGTCTGCGCCGTGCTTGGTGTCGAGCATCCAGGAGAAGTCGATCGAGGTGATCTCCCCGATCGTGCCCTCCTGCAGGATCTGCCGCAGCGCACTGTTGCGCGGGGAGTAGCGGTAATTGAAGGTGATGACCACGTCGCGTCCGGTGCGGTCGATCGCATCTTCGATCGCGGCGGCGCTGGCGGCGTCGATCGTGAGGGGCTTCTCGACGACGACGTCGGCACCGGCATCCAGCGACCGCACGATGAGCTCGGCGTGCAGGTCGTCGCGCGCGCAGACGATCACGCGGTCGACCTGTTCTGCGGCGATCATCTCCTCCAGGCGATCGGGGGAGTAGATCAGCGGCGCGGGCTTGCCGCTCTCGGCGACGCGGTCGGCGTGGAACTGCGCACGCACCGGGTTCGGCTCGAGAATCGCCACGAGCGAGGCGCGGTCGGCGTACGTCGTCGTGATCGCGTCGACGTACATCTGGGCGCGCGCGCCGGCGCCGGCGAGTGCGTAGCGGAGGTGGGTCATCGATGGCTCCTCAGGAAACGTTTTCTCAGTGTAACACGCGTGGCGGCTCGTGCTTCTGTGCGGGGGAGGGGCGGTGGCTCAGGACGGGGCGGGTCCCGTGCTCTCGCGCAGCGCGACGACGGGGCGGAGCCAGTGCGCGGCGGGCTCCGCCGGAGCGCCGGTGAGCAGATCCTGCATGGCCTCCCATGCGCGTGCGCCGAGGTCTTCGGCCGGCACCGCCGCGGTGGTGAGGGTGGGCGAGGTCCAGCGCGAGAACGGGATGTCGTCGAACCCGGTCACCGAGAGGTCTTCGGGGATGCGCACGCCATCGCGTCGCAGCACTCCCATGACCCCCATGGCGACGAGGTCGTTGTAGGCCAGCACGGCGGTCGCGCCCGAGGCGCGCACCTCCGGCGCGACCCGCGCACCGCTGTCGACGTCGACCCCGCACGGGAGCTGCGTGATCTCCACCTCGGCGTGCGCGTCGGCGAACGCGGTGATCGCGTCGACGCGCGCGGCGTTCGATGCGCTGCGCGGATTGCCGGAGAGGAAGACGTAGCGACGGTGACCGAGGCCGTGCAGGTGGGTGAGGATCTCCGCGAAGGCGGACCGGTAGTCCGCCCCGACCACCGGGGCTCCGTCGACGTCGCGGTTGACGACGACCACCGGCGACAGCTCGCGCAGAGACGCCGCGAGGGCGTCGTCATCCATGCGCGGCGCGCAGAGCACGACGCCGTCGGTGCGGCGTCGGGTCGTGAGGGCGAGCACCCGCTCCTCGTCGACGGATTCGGCGGAGTCGGCGACGAGCACGTGGTAGCCCGCGGTTCCGGCCGCGCGGCTGAGGCCGCGCAGGATCTCCTGGAACGTCGGGTTGCCGAGATCGGGCACGACCACGGCGATCGTCTGGGTGCGGCCGAGGACGAGGCTGCGGGCGAGGGGGCTGGCGGAGTAGTCGAGTTCGGCGGCCGCGGCGCGCACGCGCTCGGCCATCGCCGGGTCGACGGTGACGTTGCCGTTGAGCACGCGTGACACAGTCGACAGTGAAACCTCCGCCTTCGCGGCGACGTCGGCGATGGTCACCCGTTTCGGTGGGCGCGGCATGCGGCCTCCTCTCGCTCGCGCCACTCTATCCGCCTGGGAAACGTTCTCCCACGTCGGCGGCGGCGGCCAGCCGTGAACAACACAGGAGATCCGGCGCGCAGCGGGCCCGTCGGCGCGGCTTCAGTCCGATCCGACGCGGATCTCCTGTGTTGTTCACCGGGGCCGGCGGCGCGCGGGGAGGTCAGGGGCGGGGCGGGGTGCTGCCGCGCACGACCACCTCGACGGGCAGGGGCGGCTGGGAGGCGTCCCACTCCTCGTCGACGGTGGCGTGCAGCGCGCGATAGCCGAGCTCATCGAGCGGCACGTGCGCGGTGGTGAGGCCGGGCCGGATGTCGCGGCCCGTGGCGATGTCGTCGAAGCCGGCGACGGCGATGTCGGCGCCGACATCGCGCCCGGCATCCCGCACCGCCGACATCACGCCGATCGCGACGACGTCGCTGATGCCGAAGATGACCGTGCCCGGGGGCACCTCATCGTGCAGGAGCGCCTCGGTGGCGGCGTACCCGGCGTCGCGGGTGAAGCCGCCGCGAACGACGCAGCGGATGCGCCCGCCGTCGGCGGTGAAGCCGTGCGTGAACCCCGCGATGCGGTCGTCGGAGGTCTGGATGCCCTCGCGCGCGCCGACGATGACGGCCTCGCGGTAGCCGAGTTCGCGCAGACGTGCCCCGAGCGCGCGGGCCCCGCCGCGGTTGTCGACGGCGACCGAGCGGATGCTGTCGGGCGCGGGTCCGAGCATGACGACCCGACCGCCCATGCCCTGGAACGCCTCGAGCTCGGGGTCGAGCCCCGCGGCGTCGGGGCCGGTCGTTCGGGAGGCGGCCAGGATCAGGCCCCGCGGGCGCTGACCGCGCAGCGCACGGACGAGCGAGACCTCGCGCGCCGGGTCGCGCTCAGTGATGGCGATCGTGACGACCAGGCCCGCCTCGTCGGCGCCGCGTGCGACGCCGGAGGCGAGCTGGCCGAAGTAGGGGTCGGCGATGTCCGCGACGAGCAGGGCCACGACGGCGGAGGTGCCGCGCGCCGTCGCCTGCGCGGAGAGGTTCGCTGTGTAGCCGAGGCGCTCAGCGGCCGCCTCCACCTTCTCGCGGTAGCTCTCGGCGACCTTGCGCGTGGAGCCGTTCAGCACTCGGGAGGCCGTCGCCAGAGACACCCCTGCCTCGCGGGCCACGTCGTGCAGGGTGGCCGCGCTGCGGGCGGTCGAGGGTGTTCGGGTCACGTGCAGGATTCTAGGGGCTCGCTCGCGCGGAATCAGGCGGGAACGACCGCGGGAAGGTGCGGCGTGACGGCAGCCGTGAAGCCGTCGGAGGTGCGTCGCACGGCTTCGGCCGGGTCGGTCGCCCACACGTCGGCGTTGAAGATCTCCACCTCGATGTCGCCGGTGTACCCGGCATCCACCACCGCGCGCGTCATCGGCCCGAAGTCGATGACGCCGTCGCCCGGGTAGTGCCGGCTCAGCAGCACGTCGGCCGGGAGCGGCGTCTTCCAGTCGCACACCTGATAGGTGGCGATGCGCCCCTCGCGACCGGCACGTTCGATCTGCGGGAGCACATCCGGGTCCCACCAGATGTGGAAGGTGTCGACGGTCACACCCACCACGGACGGGTCGAAGTCGTGCGCGATGTCGAGCGCCTGGCCGAGCGTCGACACGACGCAGCGGTCGGAGGCGTACATCGGATGCAGCGGCTCGATCGCGAGGGTGACGCCCGCTTCGGCGGCGTACGGGGCGAGCTCGCCGATGGCGTCCCGCACGCGCTCGCGGGCGCCGATGAGGTCTCGGGAGCCCTCGGGCAGACCGCCGGCGACGAGCACCAGCACCGCGGTGGATCCCTCGGCTCCCGCCGCGGCGAGCGTGGCGGCCTCCTCGACGGCGACCCGGTTGTCGTCGAGGGATGCGCGGCGAGCGGGGCCCTCGGGCATCGTGAAGAAGCCGGAGCGGCAGTGCGTGGTGAACCGCAGCCCGGAGTCGGCGAGCATCGACGCAGCCGTCGCGAGGCCCACCTCCTGCACCGGTTCGCGCCACAGCCCGATCGCGGGGACGCCCGCACCGGATGTGGCCGCGAGCGCCGTGGCGAGGTCGGCGTGCTTGAGGGTGCCCTGGTTGATCGACAGGCGCGGATCGACGCTCACGCGATCACCCCCGGAACGTCCACGCCGTTCAGGCGCAGCATCCCGTGCCATCGGATGGCGGCCAGCTCGGGCCGCTCCAAGGCGCCGGAGGCGTTGGCGAGCTCGACGATGCGGGACAGGTGCGGCAGGCTGCGCGCGGAGTGGAGACCGCCGACCATCTGGAAAGCCGGCTGGTGGCCGTTCAGCCACGACAGGAACGCGACCCCGGTCTTGTAGTAGAACGTCGGCGCGGCGAAGACCTGGCGGCTGAGCTCCTCGGTGGGCTCGAGGATCTCGCGGTATCGAGCGCCGTCGCCGGCGTCGAGCGCCTGGATCGCGGCGGAGGCGACGGGGGTGATCGCCGCGAACGCGCCGAGGAGCGCGTCGGAGTATCCGCGCTTCGAACCCTCCCCGGTCCGCCCGCCCCCGGCCTCCCCGGTCTCCCCGGTCGTTGAGCGAGACGAAACGTCGCCCGCCGCCCCCTCGGTCGTTGAGCGAGCGGAGCGAGACGAAACGTCGCCGGCCGCAACGTCCGGCATGTCGGTCCCGCCGATGAGCCCGACGTAGTTGAAGTCGTCGCCGGTGAACATGCGCACGCCCTCGGGGAGGCGCTCTCGCACCGACACCTCCGCGTCGGCGTCGAGGAGGCTCATCTTCACCCCGGCGACCTTGTCGGTGTTCTCGCCGATGATCTCCAGGAGCACCTCGGACGCCTCGCGCCAGTCGGCCGACCCGCTTGTCCTGAGCTTGGTCGAAGTGAAGTACCCCTCGAGGGTCGGGTCGAACGCGGTGCCGAGCCAGTGCAGCACGACCGGCACCTGCGCCGCGCCGAGCACCTCGCGGTAGACGCGGCGGTAGTCCTCGGCCGAGGATGCGGCGCGCGCCAGATGGCGCGACGCCATCAGCACGGGAGCGGCGCCCTGCTCCTCGGTGAAGGCCAGCTGCGACCGATACGCGTCGATCACCTGGTCGAGGGAGATGTGCTCGTCCTCGACGTGATCGGTGTTGACGCCGACGACGAC
>NZ_DEPK01000026.1:10273-11054 GCF_002358725.1 Microbacterium sp. UBA3394 | reverse complement strand
GCGCATGCCGGAGTCGCCCGAGGTCCACGCGCTGACAGAGGCGTTGCGATCTCGACTCCTGGATGCGCGTATCGCGCGTATCGACCTCGCGGAATTCCGCGTGTGGAAGAGCCGTGATCGCCGGCCCGAGACGTTGGCGGGTGCGGTGATGACGGGCGTCACACGTGCCGGCAAGCACACGCTCGTCGCGACCGACCGAGGGGTTCTGGTCATCTCCTACGGGCGCGCCGGGTGGGCGCGCTGGCATGGCGACGGATCGGATGACGGCGACGGCGGCGACACCGCCGGCCAACGCGACGAGCCGCCGGTCGTCGCGACGCCCGAGACGGATCATGATGGGCCGGTCCGCCTCACGGATGGGGCGGACTGGCTGTCGTTCTCGCTCGCGCTGGTCGAGGACGCGCATACGCTGCCGGCCATTGCCGCGCTGGGGCCGGATCCGGCGCGGTCCGACTACACGCGCGCCGACTTCGACGGCGTGGTGGTGGGACGGCGCAAGCAGCTGAAGGCCCTCCTGCAGGAGCAGAAGTCGTTCGCGGGGGTGGGGAATGCGTACTCGGACGAGATCCTGCACGTCGCGAGGCTCTCTCCGCTCGCACAGGCGTCGACCCTCACCGAGGATGAACGCGACCGGCTGTATGACGCTCTCCGTTCCGTGCTCCACGACGCCGTCACCGCGAGAGCCAGGGTGCCGATCGCGCACCAGAAGGCCGCGAAGACGGCGGCGATGCGTGTTCACGGACGCGCACACGAGGCATGCCCCGTGTGCGGCGGCGTCATC
>NZ_DEPK01000026.1:7690-10104 GCF_002358725.1 Microbacterium sp. UBA3394 | reverse complement strand
TCGCCACCATCGAGACCGCATCCGAGGGCTCCTGCTGCGGCGGAGGCGCCTGCGGCGGCGAGTGATTCCGCGATGACGTGAGGGGAGCCGGGCCGAGGCCCGGCTCCCCTCACGCGTGTGTGGTTCAGGCCGTCTGGTCGGCGTGCTGACCCTCGGCGATCTCCTCCACCGTCTTGGCGTTGAAGGCCGGCAGATCGTCGGGCGTGCGGCTCGAGGTCAGGCCCTGATCGACGACGACCTCCTCGTCGACCCAGGTTGCCCCGGCATTGCGCAGATCGGTCTTGAGGCTGGGGTAGCTCGTGAGCGTGCGCCCTTCCAGGACCCCGGCATCGGCGAGGATCCAGGCTCCGTGACAGATCACGGAGACGGGCTTGTGCTGCGTGAAGAACGCGCGCACGAACGCCACGGCCCGGTCGTCCATCCGGAGATGATCGGCGTTCACGACACCGCCGGGGAGCACGAGCGCGTCGAACTGGTCCGCCTGCGCGGATGCCACATCGAGGTCGACACTCTGCTCGTGGCCGTTCTTGCCCGTCACGGTCCCGTCGGCGGGGGAGACGAGCGTCGCCTGTCCGCCGGCGGAGGTCACCGCACCCCAAGGGCTGGTCAGTTCGCTGTCTTCGAACCCATCGGTCAGGAGGAAGGCGACCTTCTTGCCGTCGATGTTCTCGGTCATCGCATGACTCCTTTCGGTCGGTCGGCTCCACGCTAGGAGACAGGCGCGAACCCTCGGAGGGGATTGCGCGCCCGCGGCGCGGACGCTACCGAACGACGTCGCCGGTCAGTGCGCCATCGGTGCGGGTGCGTCGTCGGACTCATCCGGCTTGCGAATGAAGAACGCGCCCACGATGAGGGTCAGCGACACGATCGCGGAGATGAGGAACGCGGCGTGCGCGCCCTGGGCGCCGGCCGCGATCTCGTCGGTGCCGGCGTCCATGGCCGTCGTCTGCACCCCCGACATGACGGCGACGAGCAGAGCGATGCCCGCGGCGCCGCCGACCTGCTGCATGGTGCTGACGACCGCCGAACCGTACGAGTAGAACCGGCGGGGGAGTGAGGCCAGTGACGCCGTGAACAGCGGGGTGAACGACATCGCCAGGCCCAGCGACAGGGCGGTCTGCGCGATGAGGATGAGCCAGATCGGCGTGTTCTGATCGAACGTCGTGAACATCCACAGCACGCCGGAAGCGATGATCGAGCCGGGGAAGAGCAGCACCCGTGGCCCGAAGCGGTCGTACAGGCGTCCGACGACGGGACCGGCGAGTCCCATCAGCAGCGCGCCGGGGAGGACCACCAGCCCCGTCACCGAGGCCGAGACCTCCAGCACGTTCTGCATGTAGAGCGGAATGATCGTGATCGCGCCGAAGAACGAGATCGACAGCAGCCCGAACTGGGCGACCGAGAGCGAGAAGTTCGCCGAACGGAACACACGCAGATCGAGCAGGGGCACGCCGCGCGTCTGCAGCGCGATCTGGCGCCACGCGAACAGGGCGAGGGCGATGACGCCCACCGCGAGAGACACGATCAGCGTCGTGGTGGCGGCCGTACCGGCGGCCTCTTCAGCGGCGGAGCCACCGTGTGCGGCCGCGCCGCCGATCTGGCTCAGGCCGTAGACGACGCCGCCGAACCCGAACGCGGAGAGGACCACGGAGAGTGCGTCGATGGGCTCACGCATCGTCTCACCGATGTTGCGGATCCAGATCGCGCCCACCGCGAGCGCCGCGAGGGCGATCGGCAGCACGATGCCGAAGATCCAGCGCCAGCCGAGGGTGTCCAGCAGCACGCCGGACATCGTCGGACCGATGGCGGGTGCGAGCGCGATCACCATGCTGACGCGTCCCATCATCCGGCCGCGCGCGTGCGGCGGCACGACGTTCATGATGGTCGTCATCAGCAGCGGCATCATGATCGCCGTGCCCGAAGCCTGCACCACGCGTCCGACCAGCAGGGTCGGGAAGCCGGGCGAGACCAGGGCGATGAGGGTCCCGAGCGAGAACAGGCTCATCGCGGCGATGAACATCACCCGTGTCGGGAAGCGGCGCAGGAGGAAGCCGGTGATCGGGATGACCACGGCCATCGTGAGCATGAACGCCGTGGTCAGCCACTGCGCCGCGACGGCGGTGATGCCGAGATCGGTGATGAGGTGGGGGATGGCCACACCCATCGTGGTCTCGTTGAGGATCGCCACGAAGGCCGCGGCCAGGAGGAGCCAGATGACCCGGTTGCCGTCGGCCGAGACCGTGCCCGTTCGAGGAAGGCCGGCGGTGCCGGTGCCGGTGCCGGGCTGGACGTCAGTGGCGGCCATGGGGTCTCCGATGGATCGGTCGCGCGAGCGAGAGGGAGAGGATGCGCGAGCGCGCAGCAGAACCGCGCCGAAGACGGCGCACGTCACAGGCTAACGGCGGCAGCCGACA
>NZ_DEPK01000026.1:0-7299 GCF_002358725.1 Microbacterium sp. UBA3394 | reverse complement strand
CTCGTCGTCCCACTGCTCGGACCCGATCGCGTCGGTCGGCTCCGGCGTGGGCTCGCGGTCCTGCCAGCCGTGGGGCGTCGGGTTGACCATCTCCTCCACGGGCACCTTCTTCAGCTCGTCGATCTCCTCGCGCAGCGCCTCGAGGTCGGATCCGTCGTGTGCAGGCTGGTCGCCGGAGGTGCTCATGGAGCCGAGCCTACCGTGCACGGTTAGCCTGAATCCATGACGATGCTCGGGCCACCCGGCCGCGGTGGAGGCTTCCGCGGCGTCGACGAGGCCGCGCAGCGTCGACAGAACGCGGAGGCTCCGCGGGTGCGGAATCTGGGGTCCCGCGTGGTGGCGCTCTTCCGACCCTACGCGGGGCGCATCGCGGTCACCGTGGTACTGGTGATCGCCGCTGCGGCGGTCGCGGTCATCCCGCCTCTGCTGGTGCAGCGCGTGTTCGACGACGCCCTGTTCCCCGTCGACGGATCGGCGCCGAATCTCTCACTGCTCGTGGTGCTGGTGGCCGCGATGACCGGACTCTTCCTGCTCTCCTCAGGTCTGTCGGTGATTCAGACCTGGCTCACCGCCACCGTCGGAAACAGCGTCACGGGCGATCTGCGCGTGCGCCTGTTCGAGCATCTGCAGTCCATGGAACTGGCCTTCTTCACGCGCACCAAGACCGGTGCCATCCAGTCCCGTCTGCAGAACGACGTCGGCGGTGTGGCCGGGGTGCTCACCAACACCGTCACCAGCATCCTGGGCAACGCCGTGACCGTCGTCGCCTCGCTCGTCGCGATGGTGATCATCGACTGGCGGCTCACGCTCATCGCCGTCGCGATCATGCCCTTCCTGGTGATCGTGCAGCGGCGTGTCGGTCAGGTGCGTGCCCGCATCGCCGGCGAGACCCAGGAGTCGCTGTCGGAGCTGACGGCCATCACCCAGGAGACCCTGAGCGTGTCCGGCATCCTGCTGTCGAAGTCCTTCAACCGGCAGCGCACGGAGTCGCAGCGGTTTCAGGAGGAGAACCGCAATCAGGTGCGGCTGCAGGTGCGCCGGGCGATGAGCGGTCAGGGGTTCTTCGCCGTCGTGCAGGTGCTGATGTCCAGCGTTCCGGCCATCATCTACCTGGTCGCGGGCTATCTCATCACCGGCGGCGCCGACGCGATCACCGCGGGCACGATCGTCGCCTTCACGACCGTGCAGGCGCGCCTGCTCATGCCGCTCATGGGCCTCATGCGCGTCGCGCTCGATCTCCAGACGTCCTCGGCGCTGTTCGCCCGCATCTTCGAGTACCTCGACCTGACACCGACGATCAGCGACCGCCCCGACGCCATGAGCGTCGACGATGCTCCCGGCCCGCTCGGTCGTGTCGAGTTCCGCGATGTCGCGTTCCGGTATCCGGATGCCGCCCCGGACACCGCCGCGACCCTGGACGGCGTCTCCTTCGAGGTAGAGCCGGGACAGCACGTCGCGTTCGTCGGGCCCTCGGGCGCGGGCAAGACGACGATCCTCTATCTCACCCCGCGCATGTACGCCGCGACCGGCGGCGAGGTGCGCTTCGCCGGGGCGAACGTCGAGACCCTCGCTGGCGCGTCGATCATCGACCACGTCGGCATCGTGTCGCAGGAGACGTACCTGTTCCACGCGTCCATCCGCGAGAACCTGCGCTACGCCAAGCCCGATGCGACCGACGCTGAGCTCGAAAGCGCATGTCGCGCGGCGAACATCCACCACGTCATCGCGCGATTCGCGGACGGGTACGACACCGTCGTCGGCGAGAGGGGATACCGGCTGTCCGGCGGGGAGAAGCAGCGCATCGCGATCGCCCGCGTGCTGCTGAAGGACCCGCCCGTGCTCCTCCTGGACGAGGCGACCTCCGCACTCGACACGGTGTCGGAGCGGGTGGTGCAGGAAGCGCTGGAGACGGCATCGCGCGGGCGCACGACGTTGTCGATCGCGCACCGGCTGTCGACGGTGATCGGCGCCGATGTGATCCATGTCGTCGATGGTGGCCGCATCGTCGAGTCCGGCACGCACGGCGACCTCGTCGCCCGGGGCGGCCTCTACGCAGAACTCGCGGCCCAGCAGCTGGCGGCCTCCCGCATCCTGGAGACCGAGGAGGCGGAGCCGCGTCCCCCGATGCCCGAACGTCGCGGCGACCGGGCCCCCGATGACGTCGTCGACCCCGAGGTCGTCACCAGAGGCTGACCGCGTCGATCGTCGCCCGCAGCGCCGGGTCGAGCCGCGTGCGAGCGGACTCGGCGCGATCCCAGACATCACGGGTGAACGCACCCAGAAGCTGGCGGTAGGCGGGGTCGGGGTGGGATTCGGCGATGGGCACGAGGCGCGGCACATCCATCGACAGGATGAGGAGCACCCGCTCCTGCAGGGCGGCCGGCACGCGCGCCGCGTCGAGGACGCCCAGCCCCGCCGTCATCGCGTCGAGGCAGTCCCGCAGCACCTCCACCCGCTCCTCGTGCTGGGTGATCGAGGAGCCGTCGGCACGCACGCGCCAGCGCACGACCACCTCGGGCACCGTGTCGAACCGGCGGGCTCGCGTGTACATCTGCTGGGCCAGCACCTGGTCCTCGTAGAGGCGACCCTCGGGAAATCGCAGGCCGGCTCGCCGCCAGAAGTCCGACCGGCTGACCTTGGACCACGCCACCACGTTTCCTCCGGCGGCCGGATGCGCCGCCAGAGTGGTCGCTCGCCGGGCGGGGGCGGTCGCCGCCGCGACCCACGGCTGCACCTCGCCCTCGACGTAGCCGCCGCGGCCGTCGGGACGAAGCCGGGTGTACGCCCCCACGGCGAAGTCGCTGCCGGTTTCCTCGAGGATGCCCAGCAAGGTGGCCAGCGCCGTCGGGGTGAGTTCATCGTCGGCGTCGAGGAAGCCGAGGTACGGGGTGCTGACGCGGGCGAGCCCGGTGTTGCGTGACGCGCCCAGCCCGCGCCGGTGCTCGTGCCGCACGAGGCGGAAGCGGCGGTCGGAAGCGGCGGCTGTCGCGAAGACCTCGGCGGTGGTGTCGTCCGACCGGTCGTCGACGAGCACGGCGGTCCAGTCCTCGCGGGTCTGCGCCCTGAGGGAGGCGAGGGCGGCGGGCGCGTAGCCGGCGACGTTCCAGCCGGGAACGATCACGGTGATCGCGGGACTCGTCACGTGCCTGATCCTCCAGCTGCCGCGTCACACCGCGGCGACCGAGGCGGCGACGGCGACGGCGACGGCATCCAGCGACCCCGCCCACGCGTGCGGCAGGGTGAATCTCACCGCGGTGCGGGCGAGATCGTGCTCGACGCCGATCGCGGTGAGCACGTGGGAGGCCTCGTCGCTTCCCGCCGAGCACGCCGATCCGCTGGAGGAGATCACGCCGCGACGCTCCAGTTCGAGCAGCACCGCTTCGCCGCTGACGCCGGCGAAGGTGAAGCTCGCCGTTCCCGGGAGGCGCCTCTGGGGGTGACCGGTGAGCCGTGCCGAGGGAACCTCGCGCAGCACGCGAGCGACGAAGGCGTCCCGTGCCGCCGCGACCCGGGCCGCGGCCTCCTCGCGCTCGGCCTCGGCGAGTTCGAGCGCGACGGCGAAGCCCACCGCGCCCGCGACGTTCTCGGTCCCCGATCGCCGATCGCGCTGCTGACCGCCGCCATGGATCACCGGCTCGAGGGGGATCCGCCCGCGGATCATCGCGACGCCGATGCCCTTCGGGGCGCCGAGCTTGTGCCCTGCGAGCGTGAGCGCGTCGGCGCCCAGCCCGGACAGGCGCACCCACCCGGCGGCCTGCACCGCGTCGAGGTGAAGACGCGCCGACCCACGAGCGTCGGCCAGCGCGGCCGCATCCTGCACGGTGCCGATCTCGTTGTTGGCAAGCCCGATGCTCACCACGGCCGTGTCCGGCCGCACGGCACCGGCCACGTCGCCGGGATCGATGACCCCGTCGGCGTCGACCGGGAGCACCGTCACCTCGAAGCCGTGCAGCCGACGCAGATAGCCGACGGATGCGAGCACGGACTCGTGCTCGATCGGGGACGTGATCACATGCCGCGCGCCGGAGTTCTGCAGGGCCGCCAGCGCGATGCCCTTGATCGCGAGGTTGTTGGCCTCGGTCCCCCCGGAGGTGAACACGATGTCGCCGGGCCGCACGCCGAGTACCCGCGCCACGCGGCGCCGGGCGTCGTCGAGCGCCGCCGCGGCTTGCTCGCCGACGGTGTGGTGGCTGGAGGGGTTGCCGTATGCCGAGGTGAGGAAGGGCGACATCGCCTCGAGCACCTCACGCCGCACCGGTGTCGTGGCGGCGTTGTCGAGGTAGAGGCCCGACACCTCCTCACGCCTCCGATGCCGCGACCCGGATGTCCAGGCCGAGGTCGAGAGCGCGGGCTGAGTGCGTGAGAGCTCCCACAGAGATGACGTCGACGCCGGTCTCGGCGATCGCGCGCACCTGCTCGAGCGAGACCCCTCCCGACGCCTCCACGATCGCTGCGCCGCCGATCCGCTGCACGCCGGCGCGCAGATCGTCGAGGGAGAAGTTGTCGAGCATGATCGTGCCCACACCGGCCGCGAGCACTGCGTCGAGCTGGTCGAGCCGGTCGATCTCGACCTCGACGTGGGTCGTGTGGGGAAGCCGCGCGATGGCACCGTTCAGGGCCGCGGTGACGGAGACGCCCCGGTCCTTCAGGACCGCCAGATGGTTGTCCTTGACCATCACGGCGTCGCTGAGCGATGTGCGATGGTTGTGGCCGCCGCCGCAGCGAACCGCGTGACGCTCCAAGGTGCGCAGGAGCGGCGTGGTCTTGCGCGTGTCGGCGATGCGCGCGCCCGTGTGCGCCACCTCGGCGACGTACCGGGCGGTGAGGGTGGCGATCCCCGACATCCGCTGTACGAAATTCAGTCCCACCCGTTCAGCCGTGAGCACGGCGCGCGCCGGTCCGGTGACCACCGCGAGCGTGCGTCGAGCTGCGAAGGCTTCGCCGTCCGCGTAGCGCAGGTCGACGTCGATCGACGGGTCGGTGAGTCGGAACGCCGCTGCGAAGACGGTGCCGCCGGCGAAGACGCCCGGCTCACGCGAGGTCAGCTCGGCACGGGCGACGGCGTCTTCGGGGATCAGGGTCTCGCTGGTCAGGTCGCCCCAGGGCGCGTCTTCGTCGAGTGCGGCCTCGACGATCCGGTCGATCACACGGCGGGTCAGCATGGGGCTCCGATCAGGGCGGGGGAGAGGTGAACGGACGGACCGGCGTTCGGCTCATCGGTGCGGACGTGGGCACCGACCGAGCCGGTACGGGCGGATGCCGCCGCGAGCATGTGCTCGGCGACCAGCAGCAGGTTGTCGTCTTCGGCATCGGCGTCGGTCGTTGCGGTCTCCGGCCGGGCACTCCGCCATGCTGCGACCGTCTCCGCGGCCTGACCGAGACCCTCGCCGTCGCGGAGGAGTCCCGCGTGTCGCCACATCAGATCCTGCAGGGCGGCGCGGGTGAACGGCGTCGTCGGAGCTCCCGTCCTCCCTGCGGGAAGTGCTGCGGCTGCCGGCGGGGTCGCGCGGGACGCTGTGATGCCGGACCGGCTGCCAGCGTCGGCTGCGGCTGCCGCCCGTGCGCCGAACACCACCCCTTCGAGAAGCGAATTGGAGGCCAGCCGGTTCGCGCCGTGCAGTCCGGTCCGTGCCGTCTCACCCGCGGCGAACAGACCCGGAACGCTCGTGCGGCCGTCGAGGTCGGTGACGACGCCGCCCATCAGGTAATGGGCCGCCGGCGTGACCGGGACCGGCGTCCGCGACCAGTCGATTCCGGCCGCTCGCACGGCGCGGTCGATCGTGGGGAAGCGAGCCGCGAGGAAGGCGGCGCGGGCGTCGGCATCGTGACGGAGACCGGTGGCGTCGAGATGCACGGGCCGCCCGCCCTGCCGCATCATCGCGTCGGCGATCGCACGGGCGACGACATCGCGAGGGGCGAGCTCGCCGTCGGGGTGAGCGTCCAGGGCAAAGCGGCGTCCGGTGTCGTCGATGAGCACGGCGCCCTCGCCACGGACGGCTTCCGATACGAGGAACGGCTCGGGCGCGGCGAGCACGGTGGGGTGGAACTGCACGAACTCCAGATCGGCGACGGCCGCACCGGCGCGCAGGGCCATGGCGATGCCATCGCCGGTCGCGATACGAGGATTCGTCGTGTGCGAGAAGAGGTGTCCCGCTCCACCGGTGGCAAGGACGACGGCATCGGCGGTCAGGGCCTCGCCCTCGCGGAGCGTCACGCCGCATGCGCGGCCATGCTCGATGACGATGTCGGCGGCGAAGCAGTGCTCCCGCACGGCGATCCCCGGTGTTCGTCGCACCATCGCCGACAGGGCACGCTGGATCTCGCGACCGGTCGCGTCGCCGCCGGCATGGACGACCCGCGCGGAGGAATGCGCGGCCTCGAGACCGCGGACGAAGCGTCCGGTGTCGTCGGTGTCGAAGACGACCCCGCGTGCCACCAGCTCCGCGATCGCCGATGCTCCGGACTCGGCCACGATCCGCGCCGCGCTCGGGTCGCCGAGCCCGGCGGCGGCGGTCAGCGTATCGGCGACGTGCGCGTCGACGCTGTCGTCGGGGAACGTCACGGCGGCGATGCCGCCCTGCGCCCACGCGGTCGCCGTGTCGTTCAGTGCGCTCTTGGTCACGACGGTGACCTCGATGCCGCGCGCGGCGCTGTGCAGGGCGGCGGTGAGGCCGGCGATTCCGCTCCCGACCACGACGAGGGTTCGTACGGGTCTCACCTCACGCCGCCGGAGGCTTGGCCGCGAGCATCCGTTCGAGCGCGACGCGCGCGGGATCGGCGACCTCGGCGGGCACCGTGATGCGGTTCTCGACCCGCCCGGCGACGAGGCCCTCGAGCGTCCACGCGAGATATCCCGGGTGGATGCGGTACATGGTCGAGCACGGGCAGACCACCGGGTCGAGGCAGAAGATCGTGTGCTGCGGGTGCTCCGCGGCGAGCCGCTGCACGAGGTTGATCTCGGTGCCGATGGCGAAGGTCGTCGGCTCCGCGGCCGCCTGGATCGCCTTGCGGATGTAGTCGGTCGATCCCGACTCGTCGGCGGCGTCGACGACGGCCATGGGGCACTCCGGATGCACGATGACGCGCACCCCGGGGTGCTTCGCGCGCGCCTTGTCGATCTGGTCGACGGTGAAGCGCCGGTGCACGGAGCAGAATCCGTGCCACAGGATGACCCGGGCGGCGTCGAGCGTGCCTTCGTCCGTGCCGCCGAGCGGCCGGTTCGGATTCCACATGGGCATCTGTTCGAGAGGCACGCCCATCGCCTTCGCGGTGTTGCGTCCGAGGTGCTGGTCGGGGAAG
>NZ_DEPK01000086.1:51420-75608 GCF_002358725.1 Microbacterium sp. UBA3394 | reverse complement strand
CAGGGCGGCGACTGCGCGGAGACTTTCGCCGGGGCCACCGCCGAGCAGATCCGCAACCGCATCAAGACCGTGCTGCAGATGGCGGTCGTGCTCACCTACGGCGCCTCGATGCCCATCGTGAAGATGGGCCGCATGGCGGGGCAGTTCGCCAAACCGCGTTCGAAGGACACCGAGACGCGCGGTGACGTGACGCTGCCGGCGTACCGGGGCGACATCGTCAACGGGTACGACTTCACCGAGGCCTCTCGCACGGCCGATCCGGGGCGACTGCTGCGCGGCTACCACACCGCAGCATCGACGCTGAACCTCATCCGGGCGTTCACGCAGGGGGGATTCGCCGACCTTCGGGAGGTGCACAGCTGGAACAAGGGGTTCGCGCAGAACCCCGCCAACCAGCGCTACGAGCGCCTCGCGACCGAGATCGACCGCGCGATCAAGTTCATGGAGGCGGCGGGAGCCGACTTCGACGAGCTGCGCCGCGTGGAGTTCTACACCGGCCACGAGGGCCTCCTCATGGACTACGAGCGGCCGATGACCCGCATCGACTCGCGGACGGCGACGCCGTACAACACGTCGTCCCACTTCCTCTGGATCGGCGAACGCACACGCGAGCTCGACGGCGCGCACGTCGACTACTTCTCGAAGATCCGCAACCCGATCGGCGTGAAGCTCGGTCCGTCGACCTCGCCAGACGTGGCGCTGGCGCTCATCGACAAGCTCGACCCCGAGCGCGAGCCGGGCCGCCTCACCTTCATCACGCGCATGGGCGCGGGAAAGATCCGCGACGCGCTTCCTCCGCTCCTCGAAGCGGTGAAGGATTCCGGTGCGCGGCCGCTGTGGGTCACCGACCCGATGCACGGCAACGGCATCACCACTCCGACCGGCTACAAGACGCGTCGTTTCGACGACGTCGTCGACGAGGTACGGGGATTCTTCGAAGCGCACCGCGCGATCGGCACCCATCCGGGCGGCATCCACGTCGAGCTGACCGGCGATGACGTCACGGAATGCCTGGGTGGCTCGGAGATGATCGAGGAAGCCACCCTCGCCACGCGCTACGAGTCACTGTGTGATCCGCGCCTGAACCACATGCAGTCGCTGGAGCTGGCCTTCCTCGTCGCCGAGGAGCTCGAGAAGCGCTGACCCGCCCCGGCGATCAGCCGGTGACGGTGATCTGCAGGGTGACGGTCGTTCCCTGCACCCGCATGCTCGACCCCTCGGGATCCTGCGCGGTGACCTCGGTGACCGCGTCGGGCCAGACATTCCAGAGGGCGGAGTAATTCACCTCGAAGCCCTCCGCGCGCAGCGCGTCCGCGGCGGCATCCCGTGTCATGCCGACCACGTCGGGCACCGGGAACAGGGGAGGGCCACTGGAGACCACGAGGTTGGTGCGGTCGCCGGGTCGCCACCATCCGCCGCCCTCACGGTCGGTCATGTAGAGCACGCGGCCCTCTGCGATCTCGGTGCTGGACTCCTGCGCCACGGAGGCGACGTCGATCCCCGCGGCCTCGAGAGTCGCGCGGGCGTCGTCCTCGGTCATGTCGCGCACCGACGGCAACGGTCCGAGCGAGACGCGAAGGCTCGCACTGTCGCCTTCGTTGACTGTGCACTCCTCGCCGCACTCGACGGGGTCGCCGCCGCCACGCGGCGTCACGACGACACCGACGACGACGCCCTCGTCCGCATCGGTGTAGAAGGTCTGATTCTCACCGACGTCGATGCGAGACGCGTCGAGCTGCGCCCTGACATCGGTCTCCGGCTGCCCGTTGAGTCCCGTGAGGGCGACCTCGGCCGGGCCCAGCGAGACGAGCACCGTCACCTCGGTGTCTTTGTCCACACGCGCGCCGGCCTCCGGCTCGGTGTCCACGATCAGTCCGCTGTCGACCTCGAGGCTGAACACGCCCTCCTCGACCCCGGTGAGCGACTCCTCGGCGAGGGCGCCCTGCGCCTGATCGAAGGTCAGACCGCTGAGGTCGGGTACCGCCACCTGTGAGCCGGGCCCCGACCCGAACCACCATCCGGCGGCTCCGGCGAGTGCTGTCAGGATGACGACGACGCCGAGCAGCCAGGCTCCCTTTCGCGACCGGCGCTTGGAGGCCTGTCGCAGCCGTGACGTGTTGTCAACGTCTTCGGCCAGATCCGTCGGACCGGTGACGGCTGCCGGAAGGACCTTCGTGAGCTCTCCGGATGCACCGCTCTCATCGCGGGTGACGCCGGTGTCGACGGTGCGGGCGACCTGCGGCGTCACGCCCAGCTCGCGCTCGATCTCGCGCAGGCGCTCCAGCATCTCCCGGGCGTCGAGCGGGCGATCATCGGGCAGCTTCTCGGTCGACCACAGCACGAGCTCGTCGAGCTGTTCGGGCACACCGGGGTTCTTGACGCTGGGGCGGGGCACGGAGTCGGTGGCGTGCTGATAGGCGATCTGCATCGGCTGCTCGCCTTTGTAGGGCTGCTCGCCGGCGAGCATCTCGTAGAGCACGATGCCGAGGGCGTAGATGTCGCTGCGGGCGTCCGCGGTGCCCCGGGTGACGAGCTCCGGCGCGAGGTAGGCGATCGTGCCGAGCAACTGCGCGCCGGTCGCGGTGTTGGCCGTCGTCGCTCGCGCCAGGCCGAAATCGCCGATCTTGATGCGGCCGTCTTCGGCCAGGAGGACGTTCTCGGGCTTGACGTCTCGATGGACGATCCCGGCACGGTGCGCCGCCGCCAGGCCGGACAGGATGGCGTCCATGATCGAGATCGCCTGCGGCACGGTCAGTCGTCGCTGCTCTTTGAGGAGCTCCCGCAGGGTGATGCCCGGCAGGTACTCCATGACCAGGTAGGCCATGTCGCCGTCCTGGCCCTGGTCGAAGACGTTGACCACGTGGGGGTCGGCCAGCCGGGCGGCGGCGCGAGCCTCCTGGATGAATCGGCTCTGGAAGACCGAGTCATCGCTCAGATGCCCGTGCATCACCTTCAGGGCGACGCGGCGCTCCAGTCGCAGGTCGGTGGCGACGTACACTGTGGCCATGCCGCCTCGCGCGATGCGAGCACGCACGCGGTATCTGCTGTCGACCAGACGGCCGATCAGCGGATCCGTCTGCTGACTCGTGCTCACGTTCAGAGTCTACGGATGAGCACCTGGGAGCTCCGGTGCGCCGCACCGGCCGATCGGAGTCCGATCCTCACGCGTCGTCAACCGTGAGCGGCGAGCCACGCTTCGGCCGGAGCCTCCCACCGGGCGTATCGATCGGGGTAGGCGGAGATCTGCACCGCCTGCGCGGCATCGGCGAACGACATCGACTCCCATCCGGGGATGTCGAGAAGACCGCGCGTCGCGTAGCCGTTGGGGTCGTCGGCGCCGCCGAAGAAGGCGAGCGTCGCATAGCGCCGGTCGAGGATCTGAGCCGCGGAGCCCCAGCCGGTGCTGGGTCGCTGCTGGAAGAGCCCGAGCGAGTCGCGGTCGCCCCAATCGAGGTTCCGCAGCCACGACTCCTGCATCGCCGTGCCCAGGGCGATGGTGATGCCGCGGTCGCTCACCCCGAGTTCGCGTCCGATCGAGATGATCAGCCGCGCGTTCTCGATCTGCTCGGCGTCGAGCGACGAGTCGACGGACTGCTCGGCCGGCGTGGCGGATGCGGTGGCGGCCGCGGCAGTCATCGTCGGTGCCAGCGCCAGCGTCTGACCGGGGTAGATGATGGAATCCCGCTGCAGCCCGTTCGCCGCCAGCAGCGCGTCGACCGTGGTGCCGTGCTTCTGGGCGATGGCGAAGACCGTGTCACCCGCGGTGACGGTGTGGGTGCCGCCGGAGTCGGACGCCACCGGGGGAGTGGATGGTTCGCTCAGCGCAGTCAGCACGATCTCCTGTCCCGGGTGGATCACGCTGGACCATCCGAGCCCGTTCAGGCGGAGCACGTCGTCGGTGCGAAGGCCGTGAGCCGCCGCGATGGAGCTGACGGTGTCACCCGCGCGAACGACATAGCGCTGCGGGACGGAGTTTGCGGCGACAGCGGATGCGGTGGTCACGGACGCGGGTGCGGCGGGAAGCTTCGCCCCGCGCGCAAGGTGACCTCCGGTGGACGTCGCCTCGGCGTGCGCCGGGGTCGCGGCGGCGATGATCGCCAGGGACCCGAGGATCGCCATCGGGGTGGCCGCGCGCCGTGCCCGCGGCGTGGGCGTGATGTCGCTGATGGTGCTCATGGGATCCCTCCGGTCGACGCAGCTACGCTGTCACGGTTGGAAACGGGAGTCAATCAAAGTGACACATGTGAAAGATGAGACTTCTGTTACCTTTGTCGACTCGTTGCGGTCGGGTGGGCCGTCTGCACTGACCTGCGGTGCAGGAAGAACCGGGGGCGGAATGAGATAGTGACATCGTGACTGTGGATGCTTCCCCGATGCCGACCGACTGGCTGACCCTCCCCGAGCTCGCCGAGGAGCTCGATGAGACGCTCGGGCGCGTCAAGCGCCTGCTCGATGAGTCGCACCTCGTGGCCTCGCGTCGTCATGGCGCGCCGCGCGTCCCGTCGCTGTTCGTGCTCGACGGCAGGCCGCTGTCCTCGCTGCGCGGAACGGTGATCGTGCTGCACGACGCGGGATTCGACGATGACGAGACCATCGATTGGCTGCTGGCGCCGGAGGACTCCATCGGAATGGCGCCGATCGAGGCTCTGCGCCTGGGCCGGAAGAGCGAGGTCCGTCGCGTCGCCCAGTCCCTGGCCTGAGCCCCGTCTCAGGTGGTGCGGATGCTCGCGGCCCGGGCGAGCTCCCGCAGCTGACTGACCGATGCGTTGTCGAGCCGCGCCCCGGACAGGGCGCGGTCGGCGGCTCGGGCCCGCTCGGCGATGAGGGCCTCCACCCGGTCGAGTGCACCGGTGTCGGTGATCGTCTGCTGAAGGGCCGCGATCTGGGCCGCGTCGAGTGTCGGGTCGCCGAGCATCTCATCGAGCAGACGTCGCGGTCCCGAGGGAAGGGCCTCGCGTGCGTAGGCGATGAGGACGGTGCGCTTGCCCTCCCGGAGGTCGTCCCCCGACGGCTTGCCCGTCGTCTCGGCATCGCCGAAGACCCCGAGGACGTCGTCGCGCAGCTGGAAGGCCATGCCCACGGGCAGGCCGAACGAGGCGAGTGCCATCGTCTGCGCCTCGTCGGCTTCCGCAAGGGCCGCGCCGATGAGGAGGGGCTGGAGCATGCTGTAGCGGGCCGACTTCAGCTCGGCCACGCGCAGGGCACGGGTGGCGTGGCTGTCGTCCGGCTGGCTCGCCCACGCCGATTCTTCCGCGACGTCCAGGAACTGGCCGATCGTGACCTCGCGTCGCATCGTCGCGTACTCGCGACGCGTGCGGGTCGCGCGCCCGGGTTCGAGCTCGGAGAGCGCATCCTCGAGGAGGTCGTCCGACCAGGCGACCAGGAGGTCGCCGAGGAGGAGGGCGCCGGATCGCCCGAACGCGCGTGGGTCTCCCTGCCACCTCGCTCCGGCGTGGTGCGCTTCGAGCGCCTTGTGCGCCGCGGGGTGACCGCGTCGCGTATCGGAGTTGTCGATGATGTCGTCGTGCACCAAGGCTGCGGCGTGGAAGATCTCGAGCGCCGCGGCCGTCGCCAGCACGTGTTCGGGGACCTCGCTCCCGGGTGTCGCGGCGTCGACGACGGCGCGCCATCCGGCGACGCAGAACCGGGCGCGCAGTCGCTTTCCGCCGGCGACCGCGGCGGCTCCGGCGTCGACGATGAGGGCCGCCTCGTCTCCCCACGCGTGAGCATCGCGGCGCTGAGCCGAGATGAAGGTATCCAGTCGCTGGGAAATCACCTGAGTGAGGTCTGGAGCCGATGACACGGGCCTAGCCTAGTAATCGCCAGCCCGAGTAGAATGTCGGGAAGATAACAGCAGTCCAGAGGGGGATGCATGCCACTGTCCGAACAGGAGCAGCGTCTGCTCGATGAGATGGAACGCCATCTCATGCGCAACGAGGCCGACGTGGTCACCGCCCCCGAAGGCGGACGCTCCCTCAGCTATCGAAATATCGTCTACGGCACGATCCTCGTGCTGCTCGGTCTCGCCGGGCTGATCGTCGGGGTCGCCGTCCAGCTCATCGTCGTCGGCGTCATCGGCTTCGTCATCATGCTCGGAGGCGTCGTGCTCGCCGTCACCCCGCTGCGCGGCGCTGCCGCGACGGGAGGACCCGCCAAGCCGAAAGCAGCGCCCTCGGCGCCGCGAGGGTCTGGTCCGTCCTTCATGGATCGCATGAACGATCGTTGGGATCGTCGGCAGGGAGAGCGCTGACCTCTCCACCCTCCTCCACTTCTGAGAACACCGGCCTTCGGGCCGGTGTTTTTTTGTGCGCCCGCAGTCTCGGCGTAGTTCGGGACAACACCGGTGTGTCCGCCATCGTGCGGAAATTGCGGCCGAAGTGATACAAAGTGGGGCAAAGTGGAGTAAAGTGGGGATCAACCTGGAGGGGCCGGACGAAGGGTGGGGGTGAGTGGCACATGCTGCTGGGCACGCACACTCCCAAGCTCGACGACAAGGGCCGCGTCATCCTTCCTTCCAAGTTCCGTGACGATCTCGGCGCCGGGGTCGTCGTGACCCGCGGGCAGGATCGCTGCCTCTACGTCTTCGCCACAGAGGAGTTCGAGCGTGTGCACGAGCGCATCCGCGAAGCGCCCCTCGCCAACAAGCAGGCCCGAGATTTCCTGCGCATGTTCCTGTCGGGAGCGAGTGCGGAGAAGCCCGACAGTCAGAACCGCATCACGATCCCGCCGCCGCTGCGCGCCTACGCGGGCCTCGAGAAGGAGCTGATCGTGACGGGTGTCGGTGCTCACGCCGAGATCTGGAACGCCGAGGCGTGGAACGCCTACGCCGAGAGCAACGAAGAGACCTACGCCGAGATGGAGCAGGAGGTGATCCCGGGCCTGTTCTGAGCCCTCTGCGCCGACTCCCAGCCGTTCAGCCCTGACACCACTTCCCCGGCGTCAGGTCAGGAACGGATGGGGATCAGCGAAGAGGGACCGGCCGTCGACATCATGGACGCGCGAGAGATCCACACCCCTGTCATGCTCGGCCGCTGCGTCGAGCTGCTCGCACCGGCGCTCCAGAAGCCGGGCGCGGTGCTGATCGACGGGACGCTCGGGATGGGAGGGCACTCCGAGGCCTTCCTCGAGCGGTTCCCGGATCTGCACCTCATCGGCCTCGACCGTGACCGGGACGCCCTCCGGATCGCCGGCGGGCGTCTGGAGCGGTTCTCGGACCGGACGACCCTCGTGCACACGGTCTACGACGATGTCGACACGGCGCTGAGCGAGGCCGGCGTCGACAGGGTCGACGGCATCCTCTACGACCTCGGCGTCTCGTCGCTCCAGCTCGACGTCGCCGATCGCGGATTCGCCTACGCGCAGGATGCGCCGCTGGACATGCGGATGGACCAGAGCATCGGGGTGACCGCTGCGGATGTCGTCGGGGAGTACGGCGAAGGCGACCTGCGCCGCATCTTCGAGCGATACGGCGAGGAGAAGCTGGCTGCGCGGTACGCACGGGCGATCATCGCCGCGCGTGCCGACGCACCCATCGAACGCTCGGGACAGCTCGTGCAGATCCTGAGCGACGCGACGCCGGCCGCGGTCCAGCGTGCCGGGCATCCTGCCAAGCGGGTCTTCCAGGCGCTGCGCATCGAAGTCAACGGCGAGCTCGCCGCGCTCGAGCGCGCGGTACCCGCCGCGATGGGCGCGCTGGCCGTCGGCGGCCGCATCGTGGTGCTGTCGTACCAGTCGCTCGAGGATCGGCTCATCAAGCGCGCATTCGCGGAGGCGACCGCTTCGACCGCCCCCGCCGGTCTTCCCGTGGAGCTGCCCGAGCACGCTCCCCGTTTCCGTCTGCTGGTCAAGGGTGCCGAACTCGCATCCGATGAAGAGCGTGCGCGCAACTCACGGGCGATCCCCGTGCGGTTGCGCGCCGCCGAACGAGTGAGGGAGGCACGATGAGCACCGCACCTGCCGTCAGCCCGCTGCGGCGCCCGATCGAGGCGCCCGAACGCCGACTCCACGTCGTCGCCGAGCCGGATCGCAAGCGTCGCCCGAAGCTGCTCTACGGGATGGTCGCCCTTCTCGGTGCGTTCGCGATCGCCGGAGCCCAGATGGCTCTGTCGGTGCTCACCACCCAGACCTCGTACGACATCGCCGAGCTCACGTCGCAGCAGCGGAACCTGACCTACGAGAAGCAGATCCTCACCGACGAGCTGGCCGGTCTCAGCTCCCCGCAGTACCTCGCCGCCAACGCGGCCGCGCTCGGCATGGTGATCGATGAGACGCCCGCCTACCTGCGCCTCAGCGATGGAGCGGTGATCGGTGCGAGCGAGGCCGCCGGCGCGGTGTCCACCGTCGACGCGATCGGCCGCGGCGCGGTCGAGAACGCGCTCATCTCCGAGACCCCGCTCGTCACGGCCCCCGACGCGACCATCGCCGGTGACCCCGTGACGGCGGAGGAGATGGGACTGCCCGCCGACACGCCGCTGCCCGTGACCGACGGTCTGCCCACACCTGCGACACGCTGATTCCATGACGACTCGCGCCACCCGCAGTCCGCGTCGCCGCACCGTCGTCGCCCTCGCCGTCGTGCTGGCGGTGCTCGCCGCCTTCATCGTGCGGCTCGTCGACATCCAGGTCGTGAACGCCGACGATCACATCGAGGACTCGCTGTCGTGGGCATTCGGGGGTTCGCAAGAACTCTCGGGCACGCGGGGCGCGATCGTCGACGCCGACGGCGAACCGCTCGCCGGAAGCGTGCTCACGTACGACGCACAGCTCGATCCGTCGAACGCGGGCGACATCCGCCGGGCCGATGCCACCGGCGACAGCGAGGTGGTCGCCTGGCCGACCGTCGCCGCGGAGATCGGGGCCATCACGGGCCAGAGTGGCGAAGACGTCATGCGCGTCGTCGACGATGCGCTGGCTGAGGATGCGGATTCTCAGTATGCGCAGCTGGCACAGGGCCTCACGACGCAGCAGTATCGGGATCTCGTCTCCCTGGGGGTGCCCTTCCTCTATTTCGAGCCGCGCCCCGACCGCACCTATGTCGACGGTGCCGTCGCCGGCAGCCTCATCGGATACGTGGGCAGCGACGGCGTGCCGCTGGCCGGTCTGGAACTGAGCCAGAACTCGTGCCTCGAGGCGTCGGACGGCACGCTCAGCTATCAGAAGGGCAAAGACGGGGTGATCATCCCCGGCACGTCCGTCGAGGAGCCGGCGGTCGACGGGGGCACCCTCCAGCTCACGATCGATCGCGATCTGCAGTGGTACATGCAGCAGCTCATCGCCGAGCAGGCCGACGACATGGGCGCGCAGTACGGCAGCATCCTCGTGGTCGAGGCCGAGACCGGCAAGATCCGCGCCGCGGCGGAGTATCCGGGCGTGGACCCGAACGATGTCGAGTCGGCCGATGTGGATGCTCGCTACAGCCAGCTGTTCACGGCTCAGCGCGAACCCGGATCGACCTTCAAGGCGCTCACCGCGGCGACCCTTCTCGACACCGGCGCGCAGACCCCGTATTCGACCGTCGACGCCGCCAGCTTCGAGACCTTTCCGAACGGGGCGCGGGTGCGGGATGCCTTCGTGCATCCGTCGTACACGTACACGCTGACCGGAGCCCTCATCGACTCGTCCAACGTCGCGGTGTCGAAGTTCAGCGAGCGAGTGTCCGCTCAGACGCGATACGACTACCTCACGGACTTCGGCATCGGCGGGGGTGTCGATGTCGGCTACCCCTCCACGGCGTCGGGATACATCCGACCGGTCGACGAGTGGGACAATCAGACCCTCTACAACACCTCGTTCGGTCAGGGACTCCTGACGACGGTGCCCGAACTCGCACAGGCGTACACCGCCATCACGAACGACGGTGTCCGGGTGCCGCTCTCACTCGTCGAGTCGTGCACGACGGCGGATGGGACCGTCATCGAGCCCGAGCTCCCCGATCCCGTGCGCGTCGTGAGCGAGGACACCGCAGACGAGGTGAGCACGATGCTGGAGAACGTGTTCCTGCAGAGCGAGTACGCCGAAGACGTGGCCATTCCGGGATATCGCGTCGCGGGCAAGACCGGAACCGCCGAGAAGACAGACGGAGAGGGCGGCTACAAGGTCGGCGTGTACTTCACGACGATGATCGGATTCGCCCCGGCCGACGACCCGAAGTACATCGTCGTCGTCAACCTCGACGAGCCGACGAAGGTAACATCGTCTTCGGCCAACGTACCGGCTTTCCAGAAGGCGATGACCCAGGTGCTGAAGAACTACCGGGTGATGCCGTCGACCTCGACGCCGGAGGAACTCCCCAAGTTCGGGTGAGTGCGACGGCCGGAGAACACATGATCGCCCTCACCATCGCACAGCTCGCCCGGATCGTCTCGGGCCGCCCCGTCCTCGTCGGCTCCGACACCCTTGGGACCGTCGTCTCCGGCGCCGTCGACACCGACTCCCGCAACATCGGACCGGGCGACGTCTTCGTCGCCAAGCCCGGCGAGGCCACCGACGGACACCTGTTCGTCGGTGGAGCCGCCGACGCGGGTGCGGCTCTCGCTCTCGTGGAGCGGCACATCGATGCGCCGATCTCGCAGGTCGTGGTCGACGACGTCGTCGACGCCATCGCCGCGCTCGCCCGGCACGTCGTCGGGGTCGTCCGCGCACGCGGTGACCTCCGCATCGCCGGGATCACCGGCTCCAACGGCAAGACGACGACCAAGAACCTGCTCGCGCGCATACTTCAGGACGAGGGCGACACGGTGGCCCCTCGCGCATCCTTCAACAACGAGGTCGGTGCGCCGCTGACCATGCTGCGCGTCGACGACGACACCCGCTTCCTCGTGAGCGAGTTCGGCGCGAGCGCGCCGGGGGAGATCGCCCGCCTCGCCGGCCTGGTCGAGCCCGACCTCGGCGTGGTGCTCATGGTGGGCATGGCCCATGCGGGCGGCTTCGGCGGGATCGAGGCGACCTTCCACGCGAAATCCGAGCTGG
This sequence comes from Microbacterium sp. UBA3394, assembly GCF_002358725.1. Lineage (NCBI taxonomy): Bacteria > Bacillati > Actinomycetota > Actinomycetes > Micrococcales > Microbacteriaceae > Microbacterium > Microbacterium sp. UBA3394. The sequence continues at coordinate 64,640 of NZ_DEPK01000086.1, read as the reverse complement.
TCCGTGCGCTCCGCCCGGGAGGGGTCGCGGTCTTGAACGCCGACGATCCGCGGGTGTCGGCGATGGCGCCCATCGCCGAGGAGATCGGTGCGTCGGTGCGCTGGTTCGGCCGCGGGGAACGGGCGGAGGTCCGTGCGGTCGACGTGGAGGTGACGGCGACGGGCACCGTCGCCGCGATCGTCGTCGACGGCGAGGCGCGCACCCTGCGGCTGCGCGTGCTCGGCGAGCACCACGTGATGAACGCGCTCGCGGCTCTCGCCGCCGCCACCTCCTTCGGCGTCGACCTCGATGCCGCGATCGCCCGGCTGGAAGCCGTCGAATTGGCCGAGCGCTGGCGCATGCAGCCGCTCGGCGGCGACCGCGTGCGGATCATCAACGACGCCTACAACGCGAGCCCCGACTCCATGGCCGCCGCGCTGCGCACCCTGGCGCAGATCACTGCGCGCGATGAGCGCATGGTCGCCGTCCTCGGCGCCATGAGCGAGCTCGGCGAGTACGCGGGGGAGGAGCACGACCGAGTGGGGCTGCTCGCCGTTCGCCTGGGCGTGCAGCGGATCGTCGTCGTCGGCGACGACGCCCGGCGTCTGTTCCTCTCGGCGGTCGGCGAGGGTTCCTGGGACGGCGAGGCGGTGTTCTTCTCGACCGCGGACGAGGCGTACGACTACCTCGTCACGGAGCTGCGGGACGGCGACCGCGTGCTCGTGAAGTCGTCGAACTCCGCGGGACTGCGCCACCTCGGCGACCGGCTCGGCGAGGCGTTCTCATGAGGTCGCTCCTGACGGCAGCGGCGATCTCGCTGGCCTTCACGCTCTTCCTCACGCCGGTCTTCCTGCGCCTGTTCCGGGCGTGGGGGTGGGGTCAGGTCATCCGGACCCCTGAGACCGGCAACAACCCCCGCCACGGCGCGAAGCGCGGCACGCCGACCATGGGCGGCACGATCTTCATCGTCGGCACCATCGTCGGATACTTCATCGGCGCCTACGTCGGCAACAATCCGCCGACCATCTCGGGACTCATGGTGCTGTGGCTCATGGTCGGGTTCGGCGTGGTCGGCTTCATCGACGACTACCTGAAGGTGCGCAGTCAGCGCAGCCTCGGGCTGTCGGGCTGGCGCAAGGTGATCGGACAGGTCATCGTCGTGGTGCCGTTCGCCGTCGTCGGGCTCAGCTTCCCGAATCTCGCGGGGACGACGCCCGCCTCGCCGTACGTCTCGGTCTTCCGCGACGTGCCCATCCTGTACTTCTTCGCGCTCGCGCCGATCATCGGATGGCTCATCTACCTCGCGTGGATCATGCTGATCGGCGTCGCGGCATCGAACTCCGTGAACGTGACGGACGGACTGGACGGACTCGCCGCCGGAGCGGGGATTTTCGTCGTGGGCGCCTACAGTCTCATCGCCTTCTGGCAGTTCAACCAGGCGTGTGCGGGGGGCAAGGTCCTCCAGCCCGACGTGCAGGCGGGGTGCTACGAGGTGCGCGACCCGTTCGACCTCGCCATCGTGTCGGCCGCCTTCGTCGGGGCACTCGTCGGCTTCCTCTGGTGGAACGCGCCCAAGGCGAACGTCTTCATGGGCGATGTCGGGTCGATGGCGATCGGGGGCGTCATCGCCGCGATGGCGATCCTCACCCGCACCGAGCTGCTGATGGTGCTCGTCGCCGGCGTCTACGTCATCGCATCCGGTTCCGTCATCCTGCAGCGCCTGTACTTCAAGCTCACCCGGGGCAGGCGCCTGTTCCTCATGAGTCCCCTGCACCACCACCTCGAGATGCGGGGATGGTCGGAGGTCACGATCGTGGTGCGCATGTGGATCATCGCGGGCCTCCTGGCCGTCTCGGGTGTCGGACTCTTCTACGTGGAATGGCTCACGCGCACATGACCGACGACGCCCGCCTGTCCTCCCTCACCAGCTGGTATGCCGACTGGAAGGGGGTGAAGGTCGCCGTGCTCGGCCTCTCGGTCACCGGATTCTCGGTCGCCGACACGCTCGCGGAACTGGGCGCGGACGTGCTCGTCGTCACCGAGAGCGCTTCGCAGGAATACGCTCGGCTGCTTCCCGTGATCGGCGTGCGCGCGTGGACGGGCTCGCTGGATACCGTCCCCGGCGACCTCGTCGACTTCGCACCGGAGGTCGTGATCGCCTCGCCCGGGTTCGCCCCGCACCACCCTGTCATCTCCTGGGCGCAGGAGACCGGCATCCCGTTGTGGGGCGACGTCGAGCTCGCGTGGCGCGTGCGCGACAAGGTGACGCGCGCGGACGGATCGCCCGCGGACTGGGTGCTGGTCACCGGCACCAACGGCAAGACGACGACGACGCGGATGGCGGCGACGATGCTCGTCGCCGCGGGCCTGCGCGCCGCTCCCGTCGGCAACATCGGCACGCCGGTGCTCGACGCGGTGCGCGACCCCGCGGGCTTCGACGTCCTCGTCGTCGAGCTCTCGAGTCACCAGCTGTGGTATCTCGGGCTCCAGAGGGGTCCCCAGCCCGTCTCGCCGGCCGCCAGCGTGTGCCTGAACCTCGCCGATGACCACCTCGAATGGCATGGGTCGTTCGAGGCCTACCGCGATGCCAAGGCCCATGTCTACGACCACACGCGCATCGCGTGCGTCTACAACAAGTCCGACGAGGCCACGCGACGCATGGTGGAGGACGCCGAGGTGGTCGAGGGGGCCCGAGCGATCGGATTCGACCTCGGCGTGCCGGGCCCGAGCGACATGGGCGTCGTCGACGGCATCGTCGTCGACCGTGCCTTCCTCGATGACCGTCGCACCAGCGCGCTGGAGCTCACGACGCTCGCCGATCTCGATGCCCGAGGGCTCGGCGCTCCCCACGTCGTATCGAACATCCTGGCGGCGGCCGCTCTGGCGCGCGCGGTCGGTGCGCCGCCGGCGGCGGTCCGCGACGCGCTCACCGCGTTCACGCTCGATCCGCACCGCATCGAGGTCGTCGCCGCAGAGGCCGGGATCACCTGGGTCGACGACTCCAAGGCGACGAACCCCCACGCGGCCGCGTCGTCTCTGGCGGCGTATCCGGGTGCGGTCTGGGTCGTCGGGGGTCAGCTCAAAGGTGTCGACATCACGGGCCTCGTCGCCGAGCGTGGGCCGGCGGTGAAGGCGGCGATCCTCATCGGAGCCGACCGCGCGGACCTGGTGGCGGCATTCGAACGACACGCCCCCGCGGTGCCGGTGTTCGAGGTCGCCTCCGATGACACTGAAGAGGTCATGGCACGGGTCGTCGAACTGGCGGCGGGCGTCGCCGCCGACGGAGACGTGGTCCTCCTCGCTCCGGCAGCGGCATCCTTCGATCAGTTCTCCTCCTACGCCGATCGCGGCCGGCGTTTCGCCGACGCGGTGAAGGATCGTCTTGCGAGGGGGAGTCAGGGTGACCACGACGCACAGCCCGTCCCCGGCGACATCTGACGACGGCGGCTCGAGAGGTGGCCTGACCGCGCGCGTCTCGCTCGGCCGCGTGTTCGCTCCGGTGCCGAGTGAATTCCTCCTCATCGCCTCGACGGCGCTGATCCTCACCGGCTTCGGGCTCGTCATGATCCTCTCCGCGACATCGGCGACCTCCACCGCATCGGGCGTCGCGCCGTGGGATGCGGCGATGAAGCAGGCGGTCTTCGCCGTCCTCGGCATCCCGCTCATGTTCATCGCGAGCCGTCTTCCCATCGCCTTCTGGAAGCGCATCGCGTGGCCCGCGCTGATCGGGGCCACCGTCTTCCAGCTGCTCGTGTTCACCCCCCTCGGCGTCGAGAACGACGGAAACCGGAACTGGATCGTCATCGGCGGCATTCAGGCGCAGCCGTCCGAGTTCCTGAAGCTCGCCCTCGCGCTCTGGCTCGGGTTCGTCCTCTTCCGCAAGCGCACGCTGCTGGGGCTGTGGCGTCACGTCTTCATCCCCGTGGTCCCGGTCGCCGGCGCGGTGATCGCGACGGTGCTCGCCGGACGTGACCTCGGCACGGCCATGATCCTCGTTCTGATCGTGCTGTCGGCACTGTTCTTCTCGGGCGTGAAGCTGCGCATCTTCATCCTGCCGCTGATCATCGCCGTCGGCTCGGTCGCGGCGCTGGCGGTCACCAGCCCGAACCGCATGGCGCGCATCATGAGCTTCCTCGATGCCAACTGCGATTACTTCGACGAGTGCTATCAGCCGATGCACGGCATCTTCGGGCTGGCGCAGGGAGGTGTCTTCGGTCTCGGGCTCGGGAACTCCAAGGAGAAGTACAACTGGCTTCCCGCCGCCGCCAACGACTACATCTTCGCCATCGTCGGAGAGGAGCTCGGCCTCATCGGCTGTGTCGTGGTGCTCGCGCTCTTCGCCCTCTACGCCGTCGGCGCCTTCCATGTGATCCGCAAGACCGACGATCCCTTCGTCCGCATCGTTGCCGGCTCCGTCACGGTGTGGATCGTCGGCCAGGCGCTCATCAACATCGGGGTGGTGCTGCGCGTCTTCCCGGTGCTCGGGGTGCCGCTGCCCTTCATGTCACAGGGAGGCACCTCTCTCCTGTCGCTCCTGGTGGCGACCGGTGTGCTGCTGGCGTGTGCGCGTTCCCTGCCGACGCGCACCCCATCAGTCGGCGCTCCGCCGAATCCCGGTCGACGTGCGAGGATCGGGTGAGTGACCACCTACCTCCTCGCCGGCGGCGGCACCGCCGGGCATGTCAATCCGCTCCTCGCGGTCGCCGACGGGCTCCGCGACCGCGATCCCGAGGCTGAGGTGCTCGTCCTCGGCACGAGGGAGGGCCTCGAAGCGCGGCTGGTGCCGGAACGGGGCTATGAGCTGCTCTTCGTCGACAAGGTGCCCTTCCCTCGTCGGCCGAACCGGAATGCCGCGGCCTTCCCGACGCGATTCCGGCGCGCCATCTCGCAGGTGAGGCGTCACCTGGAGGATCGCGGCGTCGACGTCGTCGTGGGGTTCGGCGGGTATGCCTCCGCGCCCGCCTACGTTGCCGCATCCCGTGCCCGCGTGCCGTTCGTCGTGCACGAGGCCAACGCCAAGCCGGGTCTGGCGAACATCCTCGGCGCCCGCCGCGCCGCCGGCGTGGGCGTGGCCTTCGACGGCACGCCGCTGAAGCGCTCGTCCGTCGTGGGCATGCCGCTTCGCCGCGAGATCGTCGACCTCGACCGAGACGCGCGGCGCGCGCAGGCCGCTGAGCTGTTCGACCTCGACGAGGATCGCCCGGTGCTGCTCGTCTTCGGCGGATCGCTCGGCGCCCAGCGGCTGAACGAGGCGTTCGGCGACGGGCACGGCGCCGCGTGGCGCGATGTGCTCGACGCCGGTTGGCAGCTGCTGCACGTGACGGGGGAGCGGTCGACCCTGTCGGATCCGGGGGTACCCGGCTACACCGTGCGTCGGTACGTCGACAGGATGGACCTCGCCTTCGCTCTCGCCGACGTCATCGTCTCGCGCGCCGGCGCGGCCACGGTGTCGGAGGTCAGCGCCCTGGGCATCCCGGCCGTCTACGTGCCGTACGCCGTCGGAAACGGCGAGCAGGCCCTCAACGCCTCGTCCGCGGTGCGCGCCGGAGCGGCGCGCCTCATCGCCGACGCGGAGTTCACGCCGGGCGCCGTGCGCGACGAGGTGCTGCCCCTGCTGGCCGACGCCGAGCGGCGGCAGGAGATGGTTCGCGCGTCGGCCCGCGTCGGAACCCGGTCGGGGACCGAGAACGTGATCGCGATGATCGATCGCGCCCTGGCGTGACGCGGCGCTGACTCCGCCACGCGTGCAGAGGAGATCCCGGTCAAGGAGGACGGATGCGGTGCCCGGCTTCCTCTCGGGGCGCGATGTCCTCTCGAAGCGCGCGCGATCAGCGCCGGAGGGCGTCCGCGACGAGGGCGAGGGCCTCGTCGGCGTCCATCCGGACCATGTGCACCTGCTCGGCGAAGTCGGCAGCCGCCGCCTCGATCCGTCGACGCGCGGGATCGGTCGACATCGCGACGAAGGTGCCGGCACGGCCACGCGTCTCGATGACCCCCGCCGCCTCGAGCTCCCGATACGCGCGCGCCACCGTGCCCGGTGCGACGCCGAGCTGCTGCGCGAGCGCGCGCACCGGCGACAGGCGCGAGCCGGGCGTGAGCGAGCCGTCTCGCACGGCATCGACGATCTGCGTGCGGAGCTGCTCGAACGGGGGGACGGCGAGGGAGGCGTCGACGGTGAGTCTCATCGGCGCTCATCATGGTCGTCGCGATCGCAACGTGTCAACACGAACAGCCCACTCCCAGCGCGCCGGGAGGGTGGGTCACCCTGCCCGGCCTAGGATTGTCGGGTCATGATCAGACCCGACCTCTCCCTGCCGATCCCCGAGCGGATCGAGGCTGCGCACTTCATCGGCATCGGCGGCTCGGGCATGTCGGGCCTTGCCCGCATGTTCCTGCAGCGCGGCATCCGCGTGTCCGGTTCGGACCGTGCCGACAGCGCCGCCCTGCGCGAGCTGGCGGAGCTCGGCGCGACCGTGCACGTGGGGCACGACGCCGCGAATCTCGCGGACGACGTCGACACGGTCGTCCACACCGGCGCGATCTGGGCGGAGAACCCCGAGTTCCTCCTCGCGAAAGAGCGCGGTCTGCACGTGATCCACCGCTCGCAGGCGCTGTACTGGCTCATCGGCGGCCGTCGGCTGGTGTCGGTCGCGGGGGCGCACGGCAAGACCACCTCGACCGGCATGATCGTCACCGCCCTGCGCGACCTGGGCGATGACCCGACGTTCGTCAACGGAGGGGTCATCGCGCAGCTCGGAGCCTCGAGTGGCATGGGTGCCGACGACCTGGTGGTCATCGAGGCCGACGAGTCCGACGGCACCTTCCTGCTCTACGAGACCTCGATCGCCCTCATCACCAACATCGACGCGGACCATCTCGACCACTACGGCACCGCGGACGCCTTCGACGACGCGTTCGCCCGGTTCGCCGACGCCGCGCGCGAAGCCGTCGTCATCTCGGCCGACGATCGCGGCGCGCGTCGCGTGCGGGAGCGGATGACGCATGAGAACGTCGTCACGTTCGGGGTGAGCGACGACGCCGACGTGCGGCTCGTGGACCTTCGAACCGACGGCCCCGTCTCCTTCGCCGTCGAACACGCCGGCGAACGCGTGGATGTTCGTCTGCCCATCCCGGGTGCCCACAACGCGCTCAACGCCACCGGAGCCATGGCGGTGCTGCTGTCGCTGGGGTGGCGGCTGGACGGCGCCGCACGTGCCGTCGGGGGATTCACCGGCACGGTGCGCAGATTCGAGCTCCACGGCGTCGAGAGGGGGGTCAGCGTGTTCGACGACTACGCGCACCACCCGACCGAGGTCGCGGCCGCCCTGGCCGCAGCCCGCACCGTGATCGGCGACGGCCGGATCATCGCCCTGCATCAGCCGCACACGTACTCGCGCACGCAGGCGATGTTCCGGGAGTTCGCCGAGGTGCTCGAATCGCACGCAGACCACACGGTCGTGCTCGACGTCTACGGAGCCCGCGAGGATCCCGTCCCGGGCGTGACCGGCGAGCTCGTCGCCGATGCCTTCGAGCGATCGGACCGCGTGGCGTTCGTCCGGGATTGGCAGGATGCGGCGGACTACACCGCGTCGGTCGCGCGGGCCGGCGATTACATCATCACCCTCGGCTGCGGGAACGTGTACCTGATCATCCCGCAGGTTCTCGAGGCCCTGGCGGGCACGACGGACGCTCCGGCGGGGAAGTAGCAGGCGGTGCGCCGGCCCTCTCCGCTCCCGCCGCCGCAGCGCTCGAACGACGCCGTCGATGTGCGCGCAGCGCGCGCCGAGGCGGCACGCGGCGACCACTCGCCCGGTGACGAGGGCCTCGACGACCTCGACGACGCTGTGCGCGTCGCCGACGAAGCCGATGACGACGGACCCGCCGGAATCGCACCCGTCGTCGGCCTCGATCGCGCGCGGGGCGGGAGCGCGTCGCGGAATGCGCGTGCCGCGTCCGGGGTGACGGGAGACGCCGGAGCCGACGACACCGATGCGACGGGATGGCGTGCCGTCTGGCGAGCCGCTCGCGCGCGTCGGCGGGCGCTCCGGGCAGAGATGCGTCGCTTCACCGTTCGTCAACGACGACGGCGAGCGGCATGGCTCTGGTCGGCCGGGGCGGTGGTCGCCCTCGTGGTGGTGACCCTCGGTGCGGCGTATTCCCCGCTGTTCGCCGTGGAGCGCATCCGCGTCGTCGGTGCGGACACCCTCGATGCCGCGAGCGTCGAGGAAGCGCTGTCTGGTCAGCTCGGCACGCCGCTGCCCCTCGTCGACGAGAGCGCCGTCAAAGCCACGCTCGTGACGTTCCCGCTCGTGGAGACCTACACGCTCGAAGCGCGACCTCCCCACGACCTCGTCGTGCGCATCGTCGAGCGCACGCCGGTGGGCGTGATCGACGGCCCCGCGGGCTTCACGCTGGTCGATGCCGCGGGCGTCGCGCTGTCGACCACACCCGAGGCGCCGGAAGGCGAGCCGGTGCTGGAAGTGGTCGGCGGCACCGGGTCTGCGGCATTCGAGGCGGTCGGGCAGGTCGTCCGAAGCCTCCCGGAGGCGATCCGCGCGCAGGTGACCGCCGTATCGGCCTCCTCGGCCGATGACGTCACCCTCACGCTGGGCGGCACGGACACCGACATCGTGTGGGGCAATGCCGACGACTCGGCCCTCAAGGCCCTGGTGCTCGAGCGCCAGATGGCGGCGACGCCTCCCGAGGACGTCTCCTCGTACGACGTGTCATCGCCCGATGTCGTCGTCGTGGGATGACGCGCCCGACGACGCAGAACGACGTTTGCGCGACACGCCGACGCCCTCCGGATCTTGGGGTCGTGGACGCATACCTTCGATCTCAGGAATTGCATACCGGGCAATTCTTTAAGCCTCTAGTAGAGGTTGAAACTTGGGTTCGGACGAGACGGAGGCCCGCATGAGCCAGAACCAGAACTACCTTGCGGTGATCAAGGTCGTCGGCGTCGGCGGCGGCGGCGTCAACGCGGTCAACCGCATGATCGAACTCGGCCTTCGCGGCGTCGAGTTCATCGCCGTGAACACCGACGCCCAGGCGCTGCTGATGAGCGACGCCGACGTCAAGCTCGACGTCGGGCGTGAGCTCACCCGCGGGCTCGGCGCCGGAGCCGACCCCGAGGTGGGTCGACGCGCGGCCGAAGACCACGCCGAGGAGATCGAAGAGGCCCTGCGGGGCGCAGACATGGTCTTCGTCACGGCGGGAGAGGGCGGTGGCACCGGCACGGGGGGAGCGCCCGTCGTCGCCAAGATCGCGAAGTCCATCGGCGCACTCACCATCGGTGTCGTGACCAAGCCCTTCTCCTTCGAGGGGCGCCGGCGACAGAGCCAGGCCGAGTCGGGCGTGGCGAAGCTGAAGGAAGAGGTCGACACCCTCATCGTGGTGCCGAACGACCGGCTCCTGGAGATCAGCGATCGCGGCATCTCGATGATGGAGGCGTTCGCCACCGCCGATCAGGTGCTTCTGGCCGGTGTGCAGGGCATCACCGACCTCATCACCACGCCGGGCCTCATCAACCTCGACTTCGCCGACGTCAAGTCGGTCATGCAGGGTGCGGGCTCCGCCCTTATGGGAATCGGCTCCGCTCGGGGCGCCGACCGCGCCATCAAGGCGGCCGAGCTCGCGGTGGAGTCGCCTCTGCTCGAAGCCTCGATCGAGGGTGCGCACGGCGTGCTGCTGTCGATCCAGGGCGGATCGAACCTGGGCATCTTCGAGATCAACGATGCGGCTCAGCTCGTCAAGGAGGCCGCGCACCCCGAGGCCAACATCATCTTCGGAACGGTCATCGACGACACGCTCGGCGACGAGGTGCGGGTGACGGTGATCGCGGCGGGGTTCGACGGCGGGGAGCCTTCTCTCCGTCTCGACCCGGTGGGCACGGCGCGCGTGACCACGACCACCGCGCCGGTGCTTCCCGCGACGCCGGCTGATGAAGCGGCCAAGGAGCGCGACGAGGAGCCCGCGCCGGCGGAGAAGGTTTCGGTGGCGGCACCGGCTCTGCCGGAGTCGTCCTACGACTCCGCGTTCAACGACGACGACCTCGACATCCCCGACTTCCTGAAGTAGTCGGTGGCCGAAGAAGGTCTTGCGCAGCGACTTGCGCACCTCGACGCCCGTGTCGCGGAAGCGGCGCGGGCGGTCGGTCGTTCCCCCGCGGAACTCACGCGCATCGTGGTGACGAAGTTCCATCCCGCGAGCCTCGTGACAGAGCTCTACGGGCTTGGGGTGCGGGATGTGGGGGAGAACCGCCAGCAGGAGTTCAGCGCCAAAGCCGGGGAGATCGGCCCTTTGGACGGTCTTCGCTGGCACTTCATCGGACAGGCGCAGACCAAGAAGGCCCGGGCGATCCGGGCCGCTGCCTCCGTCGTGCACTCGGTCGACCGCGAGAAGCTCGCGGATGCCCTGGATCGTGCCGGCGAGGCGCTGCCGCCGCTCGATGTGCTGGTCCAGGTGAATCTCACCGACGATCCGGGTCGCGGCGGCGTCGCCCCGGGCGACCTGGAGCGTCTCGCCGAGCACGTCGCCGGATGCGAGACGCTCGCGCTGCGCGGCGTCATGGCCGTCGCGCCCCTCGACGTGGAGCCGGCATCGGCATTCGCGACGCTCGCCGGATATGCCGAACGCGTGCGCAGCGTCGTGCCCACGGCGACATGGATGTCGGCGGGGATGACCGCCGACTTCGCCGAGGCGATCGCCGCGGGTGCGACACACCTGCGGATCGGCTCGGCAATCACGGGTCCCAGGCCCGACCACGGTTAACCTCGGAAACAGGATGAGCGATCCTCGCCGACAGGCGAACAGGGAGGAACGATGTCGAACGTGCTGAAGAAGTCCATGGTGTATCTCGGACTCGCGGACGAAGAAGAGGTCTACGACGAGACCGAGTCGCAGCCCGCGCGCAAGGCGCAGGCGCCGGAGAAGACCACGGCGCCGGTGACGCCGATCCACCGCCCCGCCGTCGTGCGCCAGCCGGTCGCCACCCAGGTCAGTGAGATCCTGACGGTGCACCCTAAGCAGTACCGCGACGCGCAGGTCATCGCCGAGAGCTTCCGCGACGGCGTGCCCGTGATCATCAACCTGTCGCAGATGAGCGACGCCGACGCGCGACGTCTCATCGACTTCGCCAGCGGCCTCTCCCTCGGCCTGTACGGGCGCATCGAGCGGGTGACCAGCAAGGTCTTCCTGCTGTCGCCCGAGAACGTCTCGGTATCGGGCGAGGGCGCTGTCGCCCAGGCCGATCCCGATGCGGTGCCGTTCGCACAGACCTCCTAGGTCGTGGGCGTCATCCAGGTCATCGCAGGGGTCCTGAATTTCCTGCTGCTGATCTACGTGTTCGTTCTCCTCGGGCGTCTCGTGCTCGAGTGGATCCCGGTGTTCAATCGCGAGTGGCGACCGCGCGGTTTCGGCCTCGTGCTCGCCGAAGTGGTCTACACGGTCACCGATCCGCCCATCCGGCTGTTCCGTCGCTTCATCCCTCCGCTGCGCGTCGGCGCGGTGGCCATCGACTTCGGCTTCGCCCTCACGATGCTGCTGTGTTTCATCCTGCTCTCGGTGACCCGCACCATCGCCGCGGGGTGAGTCCCTTCGACACCCCCGGAACCCCGGACTATGCTTTTCTGAAAGCGACCCCGTCGGCATCCGCCTTCGGGCCCCACATCGGCAAGCGATACGCGCTCGAAAGAGGTACCACCCATGGCATTGACCCCCGATGACGTCGTCACCAAGCAGTTCCAGCACGTCCGGTTCAAAGAAGGATTCGACCCGGACGAGGTGGACGACTTCCTCGACGAGATCGTCGTGGAGTGGCGCAAGGCCCTCGCCGAGAACGAGGAGCTGAAGGCGAAGCTCGCCGCGTACGAGTCGGGCGAGCAGGCTCCGGCCGCCGCCGAGGCCCCGGCCGCCGAGGAGGCGGAGGCCCCCGCCGCCGCTCCCGTCGCCGAGGCTCCCGCGGCTGCTGCCGGTGGAGCCGCCGGTGCCCAGAGCGCCGGCATCATCGAACTCGCTCAGCGTCTCCACGACGAGCACGTCGCCGAGGGCCAGGCTCAGCGCGACCAGCTCATCGCAGACGCGCAGTCGCGTGCGGCGACGATCGTGGCCGAGGCCGAGGCGAAGGGCCGCGACGAGATGGCGCGCCTCGAGCGCGAGCGCACCACCTTGGAGGGTCGCATCACCGAGTTGCGCAACTTCGAGCGCGACTACCGCGCTCAGCTGCGCAGCTACATCGAAGGCAAGCTGCGCGATCTCGAGACCACGTCGACGTCGTCGGGCTCGACCCCGGTGTCGGCGATCGGCCTTTGAGAGGCAGAGCCCCTCTTCACACGGCGGCGGCCGGTATCCTCGTCGCGATCCTCGCGGCGTCGGTGCTGGCCGCCGACCAGTTGTCGAAGTACCTCGCCATCGAGAACCTGCCGCTTCGCGAAGCCGTCCCGGTCTGGGGCGAGTTCCTGCAGTGGTATCTCGTCTACAACCCGGGTGCGGCCTTCTCGCTCGGCGAGGAGTACACCTGGATCTTCACCATCGCGCTCGGTGCCGTCGCCGTCGCGATTCCGGTGATCGTCGTCCGGTCGGTGCGTTCGCGCGTCTGGGCCGTCACGCTCGGACTCCTGCTCGGCGGGGTGCTCGGGAACCTGTTCGACCGGCTGTTCCGGGAGCCGGGCTTCGGTGTGGGTCACGTCGTCGACTTCATCCTCACGCCGTGGATGTGGTTCTGGATGAACCCGGCGATCTACAACGTCGCCGACATGTTCATCGTCACGATGATGGTCGTCGTGGCCGTGCTCATCCTTCGCGGTGTGCGCCTCGACGGAACGCGCGAGCATCGCGAGACGCCCGCCGAACCCGGTGAGCAGGTGAAGGACTGACGTGCCGTCGCGCATGATCCCCGTCCCGGACGGGCTCGAGGGCGCGCGCGTGGATGCCGCGCTGGCGAAGATGCTCGGCTTCTCCCGCACCTTCGCGGCGGAAGTGGCCGAATCGGGCGGTGTCGCGTCGGGTGGTCGGTCGCTCGGCAAGTCCGATCGCCTCGAATCCGGCATGTGGCTCGACGTCACGTGGCAGGACAAGCGGGAGCCGGAGGTCGTGCCGGTCGCCGTCCCCGACCTCGGTATCGTCTTCGAGGACGACGACATCGTGGTCGTCGACAAGCCATCGGGGGTCGCCGCGCATCCGTCCGTCGGGTGGGAGGGCCCGACGGTGCTCGGAGCGCTTGCAGCCGGAGGGTTCCGGAT
>NZ_DEPK01000086.1:0-51040 GCF_002358725.1 Microbacterium sp. UBA3394 | reverse complement strand
GGCACGAGCGGCCTCATGGTCGTGGCGAAGACGGAGACCGCGTACTCGGCCCTGAAGCGGGCCTTCAAGGAGCGTGAGGTCGAGAAGATCTATCACGCGGTCGTCCAGGGGCATCCCGATCCCCTCACCGGCACGATCGACGCCCCGATCGGGCGGCATCCGTCCCATTCGTGGAAGTTCGCCGTGACCCCCGCCGGCAAGGACTCGGTGACCCACTACGAGACGGTGGAGGCGTTCCGCGGCGCTTCGCTGCTCGAGATCCGACTCGAGACCGGCCGCACCCACCAGATCCGGGTGCACATGGCCGCTCATCGGCATCCGTGCGTCGGCGATCCCCTCTACGGCGCTGACCCCAGCATGTCGGAGCGGCTCGGTCTCATCCGCCAGTGGCTGCACGCCCGCCGGCTCGGCTTCGATCACCCGGTCTCGGGGAGCCGGGTGACCTTCACATCCGCCTACCCCGACGATCTCTCGCACGCCCTCGAGGTGCTTCGGGCGGACTGACCCGAGGCGAAGGATGCCGACGCGTCAGCGACCGCCTTCGAAGACGGTGGGGCCGTCTGCGAGCGCCGCGGCGATCCGCGCGCGCATGTCGTCGTCGATGTCCGATGCGTCGAGGTCCGCGAGCGGATACCAGTCGACCTCGGTCATCTCGCCGTCGGCCGGATAGGGCTCGCCGGAAATCCACGAGCAGCGGAAGGTCAGATCGAGGTAGTCGGTCTGGTCGCCGTTCGCGTAGGTGATGCGCGGGATCTGGTGCACCCACGACAGACGGTCCACCCGGATGCGCACGGCGGCCTCCTCGGCGGCCTCGCGGACAGCGGCATCGGCCGGCTCCTCCCCGGGATCGACGATGCCCGTGATGGGCGTGAGTGCGCCGTTGTCGGAGCGGCGGCCGAGCAGCACGTGGTCGTCGCGCACGATGACGGCGGTCACTCCGGACAGGAAGAGCGGACGGGTGCCGATGAAACGACGCAGGTCGAGGATGAAGTCGGGTGTGGGCACCGCTCCACGCTAGCCGACGCTCCGGAGGTGCTCTGCGCGGTGTCCGGAGCCCGACCTAGACTCGTCGGGTGGCATCCGACTCCTTCGTTCACCTGCACGTACACAGCGAATACTCGATGCTCGACGGCGCCGCCCGCATCGACGCGATGGTGCAGGAGGCGGCCCGCCTCGAGATGCCCGCGATCGCCGTGACCGACCACGGCAACACCTTCGCGGCGTTCGAGTTCTACAAGGCGGCCAAGAACGTCGGCATCAAGCCGATCGTCGGCATCGAGGCGTATGTCACCCCCGGAACGCACCGCTCCGACAAGGCGCGCGTGCGGTGGGGATCGCCCGAGCAGTCGAGCGACGATGTGTCGGGTGCCGGTGCCTATACGCACATGACGCTGCTGTCGGAGTCCACGGAGGGGATGCACAATCTCTTCCGGCTGTCCTCGCTCGCGAGCATGGAGGGCTACTACTTCAAGCCCCGCATGGACCGCGAGATCCTGCAGAAGTACGCCAAGGGCCTCATCGCGACGACGGGGTGCCCGTCGGGGGAGATCCAGACGCGGCTGCGGCTCGGACAGTACGACGCCGCCCGCGCTGCGGCCGCCGAGTTCCAGGACATCTTCGGCAAGGAGAACTACTTCGCCGAGATCATGGATCACGGCCTGTCGATCGAGCGCCGGGTCCTGGAGGATCTCACGAAGATCGCTCGAGACCTCGACATCCCGCTCCTGGCCACGAACGATTCCCACTACACGCATCAGCACGACGCCACGAGCCATGCGGCGCTGCTGTGCGTGCAGTCCGGTTCCACCCTCGACGACCCGAAGCGGTTCAAGTTCGACGGCGACGGCTACTACATCAAGTCGCCCGCCGAGATGCGGCAGATCTTCCGCGACAATCCATCGGCCTGCGACAACACGCTGCTGATCGCGGAGCGCTGCGACGTCGAGTTCAACACGAGTGCGAACTACATGCCGCGCTTCCCCGTTCCCGACGGGGAGACCGAGGATTCGTGGTTCGTCAAGGAGATCGAGAAGGGGCTGCACGAGCGCTATCCCGGCGGTGTTCCCGACGAGGTGCGCAAGCAGGCGGAGTACGAGACCGGGGTCATCACCCAGATGGGCTTCCCCGGCTACTTCCTGGTCGTCGCCGACTTCATCAACTGGGCGAAGGACAACGGCATCCGCGTCGGTCCCGGTCGCGGTTCGGGTGCCGGGTCGATGGTCGCGTACGCCATGAAGATCACCGATCTCGACCCCCTCAAGCACGGTCTGATCTTCGAGCGCTTCCTCAATCCCGATCGTGTCTCGATGCCCGACTTCGACGTCGATTTCGACGACCGTCGCCGGGGCGAGGTCATCCAGTACGTGACGGAGAAGTACGGCGACGAGCGCGTGGCGCAGATCGTCACGTACGGCACCATCAAGGCCAAGCAGGCGCTCAAGGACGCCGGCCGTGTGCTGGGGTTCCCGTTCAGCATGGGGGACCGGCTCACCAAGGCCATGCCGCCGGCGGTCATGGGCAAGGACATGCCCCTGAACGGCATGTTCGACAAGGAGCATCCGCGCTTCAAGGAGGCGGGGGAGTTCCGCACCCTCATCGAGACCGACCCCGAGGCGAAGACCGTCTTCGACACCGCGGTCGGGCTGGAGAACCTGAAGCGCCAGTGGGGTGTGCACGCCGCGGGCGTGATCATGTCGAGCGAGCCGCTGCTGGACATCATCCCGATCATGCGCCGGGAGCAGGACGGTCAGATCGTCACGCAGTTCGACTACCCCGCGTGCGAATCCCTCGGCCTCATCAAGATGGACTTCCTGGGGCTGCGCAACCTCACCATCATCAACGACGCGCTCGACAACATCGAGATGAACCGGGGCACGCCGCTCGTTCTCGAGGATCTCGATCTCGAAGACCAGGCGTCGTACGAACTGCTGACCCGCGGTGACACGCTCGGGGTCTTCCAGCTCGATGGCGGACCGATGCGCTCCTTGCTGCGTCTGATGAAGCCCGACAACTTCGAAGACATCTCGGCCGTGCTCGCGCTCTACCGCCCGGGTCCCATGGGCGTGAACTCGCATATCAATTACGCGCTGCGCAAGAACGGGCAGCAGGAGATCGAGCCGATCCATCCCGAGCTCGCCGAGCCGCTCGCCGACATCCTCGACACGACCTACGGCCTGATCGTCTACCAGGAGCAGGTGATGGCCGTCGCCCAACGGGTCGCCGGATACACGCTCGGGCAGGCCGACCTGCTGCGACGCGCGATGGGCAAGAAGAAGAAGTCGGAACTCGACAAGCAGAAGGAGATCTTCTTCGGCGGCATGACCGAGCGCGGGTTCTCCGACGAAGCGCAGGGAACGCTGTGGCGGGTTCTGGAATCCTTCGCGGACTACGCGTTCAATAAGGCTCACACCGCCGCATACGGGCTCGTGTCGTACTGGACCGCCTATCTCAAAGCCCACTACCCGGCTGAATACATGGCGGCGCTCCTCACGAGCGTCGGCGATTCGCGAGACAAGCTCGCGATGTACCTCAACGAGTGCCGCCGCATGGGCATCAAGGTGCTCCCACCAGACGTGGGCGAGTCGATCCGCTTCTTCGCCGCCGTCGGCGAAGACATCCGTTTCGGGCTCGAGGCGGTCAGGAACGTCGGTGCGAACGTCGTCGAGGCGATCGTGCAGACGCGCCAGAGCGGACCGTTCCTCTCCTTCCACGACTTCCTGAACCGCGTTCCGGCACAGGTGGCGAACAAGCGCACGGTGGAATCGCTCATCAAGGCCGGCGCCTTCGACGAGCTGGGACACACCCGCCGGGCGCTCGTGGAGATCCACGAGGATGCCGTGGAGCAGGCCGTGCTCGACAAGCGCCGCGAGGCACACGGCGAAGTGGGGTTCGATTTCGACAGCCTGTGGGGCGACGACGAGCCGCAGCAGGTCGCGAAGGTCCCCGAGCGTCCCGAGTGGACGAAGAAGGACAAGCTGGCCTTCGAACGCGACATGCTCGGCCTGTACGTGTCCGACCATCCTCTCGCCGGGCTCGAGATCCCTCTCGCCAAGCATGCGTCGATCTCCATCCACGACCTGCTCGCGTCGGAGGAGCTGCAGGACGGCGACCAGGTGACGGTGGCGGGGCTTCTCACGAGCGTGCAGCATCGCGTCGCGAAGTCCAGCGGCAATCCCTATGGAATGGTCACCGTCGAAGACTTCAACGGTGAGGTGACGGTCATGTTCATGGGCAAGACCTACACGGAGTTCCAGACGATGCTCCAGGCCGACTCGATCCTCGTCGTGCGCGGGCGCGTGTCTCGCCGCGACGACGGACTCAACCTTCACGCGCAGGCGGCCTTCGCACCCGATCTCGGCTCGTTCGACGCGTCCGGGCCGCTGGTGCTGGCCGTCCCAGAGCAGCGGGCGACCGAGCGCCTGGTGGCGGACCTGGCCGATGTGCTTCGTCGGCACTCGGGCGACACGGAGGTGACACTGCGCCTGCACAAGGGCGGCACCGCGAAGGTGTTCGAGGTTCCGATGCCGGTGTCGGTGTCTGCGGATCTCTACGGAGATCTGAAGGGGCTGCTCGGACCCAACTGCCTGGGCTGAATCGGCTCGGCGGCGGCGTCGATCTCATGTGCGTCTCATTCGACGCGGGTAGGATCGGACGGCGCGCGAGCACTCCGCGCAAGGAAGGACGATTGTGACCGACGAGCAGTACGACGACACGACCGAGGTCCCCGAGCGGACGACCCCCGCGGGGGAGAGCACCGTCGGCGAGGAGGCCGCGGGACCGTATGGCGTCGGTCCCTTCAGCATCCGCGAAGTCGCGCTCGGAGGCGTGTGGCTGGTCGCCTTCGTCGTCTCGTTCTTCTCGGTGACCGTCGCGCGATTCGACTCGGTCTGGACGTCGGGTCTGCTGTGGATCATCACGATCGGCCTCCCGACGGCCGCGGTGTTCCTCCTGGCGCTCCGCCGGCTCTCGCCGCAGGGCATCCGCCGCGTCGGTTCGCTCGGAATCGATCAGTTCGCGTCGGTCGTGTTCTCCTTCGCCGCTCTTCTGTGGCTGCAGATGGTGTGGGAGACCGTCGCCGTGGCGATCGACAGCGGTCTGTGGCTGCGCTCGTGGGTGGTCTGGGTCGAACTGGTGCTCATGCTCGCCGGTGTCGTCCTGACCGTCTTCGCCCCCCTCATCCCCGTCTTCGCCGCGGACTTCCACGACCGCCCCGAAGTTCCCGCTCACCGGAACGCCCGTCCTGTCCGCGCGGTGGTGCCGCGTCCCGCCCGTCCGTCCGCTCCCGCTCCGGCTGCGGCTCCTGCGGCGGACGACACCGCGCCGGGGGCGGGGTGGACCGGTGCGGCAGAGGATGACGCGCCGTCCGATCGCGACGATGACGACCTCGACGTCTTCACTCCTCGCCAGACGCGCGACACCTTCGAGGCGGTCGAGCCGGGAGAGACCGTCGAAAGCGAACGCTCGGTTCGCCAGCAGGCCTTCTGGGCGCTCGTCCCCGAGGAACGCGACGTTCTCGATGAGACGGGGGCACCGCTGTTCCGCATCGGCCCGACCGCCTGGGCACTCGTGATCGAGGATCGCGGGGAGGTCTTCGTGGTGCGCGACGAAGACGGGCGCGTTGGCTACCTCCACGAGGTCGACGGCGTCACACGCGGCTGACCGCGGGCGGTTAGCCTAGAGGGATGCTCCGCACCATCGATCTGCGCGGTCGTGCGCTCACGCCCGCCGAGCTGCTCGCCGCCGTGCCGCGCGCGGGCGTGGCCAGGGCGGATGCGCTGTCCGCCGCCGCTGCCATCGTCTCCGACGTGGCCGAGCGCGGCGAGACGGCGCTCCGCGAGCAGGCGGCGCGCTTCGATCGGGTCGAGGGGCATGCGCTCCGTGTGCCGGAGGAACACTTCGTCGAGGCGCTCGATCGTCTCGACCCCGGAGTGCGGCGTGCTCTCGAAGAGGCGATCGCTCGTGTGCGTCACGCGTCGCGAGCACAGGTCCCGCCCGCGGTGACGACGGAGATCGCCCGCGGGGCTGTCATCGAGCAGCGCTGGCGTCCCGTCGCCCGCGCCGGGGTCTACGTTCCCGGCGGCAAGGCGGTCTACCCCTCCTCGGTCGTCATGAACGTCGTGCCGGCACAGGTTGCCGGTGTGGCGCGCATCGCCCTCGCTTCGCCGCCGCAGGCGGAGCATGGCGGGCGCGTGCACCCCGACATCCTGGCGGCCGCACGCCTGCTCGGAATCGACGAGGTCTACGCGGTCGGCGGGGCGGGAGCGATCGGCGCCTTCGCCTACGGCGTGTCCGAGATCGGCCTCGAGCCCGTCGACGTCGTCACCGGGCCGGGCAACAACTTCGTGGCCTCCGCCAAGCGTGTCGTCGCGGGAGTCGTCGGCGTCGACTCCGAGGCCGGAGCGACGGAGATCCTCATCGTCGCCGACGCTTCGGCGGATCCGCGATTCGTGGCGGTCGACCTCATCAGCCAGGCCGAGCACGACGAGCAGGCCTCCGCGGTGCTCGTCACGCCGTCCGCGGAACTCGCCGAAGCCGTGACGCGCGAGGTCGAGGCCCGCGTCTCCGGCACCCGCAACGCCGCGCGAGCCATCGAGGCCCTGCGCGGCGTCCAGTCCGCCATCATCCTCGTGGATGACCTCGACACCGCCATCGCCTTCAGCAACGCCTATGCGCCCGAGCATCTCGAGGTGCTGCTCGAGGACGCCCAGGTGGAGCGCTTCGTGAACGCCGGCGCCGTCTTCGTCGGCGACTCGTCGCCGGTCAGCCTCGGCGATTACCTCGCCGGCAGCAATCACGTGCTTCCCACCGGCGGCCAGTCTCGGTACACGTCGGGATTGTCCGCGTCGACGTTCCTTCGCCCTCAGCAGGTCATCCGATACGACCGAGACGCGCTGCACGCGGTTGCCGAGGGGATCCTCGCCCTCGCGAAAGCCGAGGCGCTTCCCGCGCACGGCGAGGCGGTCACCGCGCGGTTCGAGGGATAGGGGAGCGATGCACTGTCCGTTCTGCCGCAATCCCGACTCGCGCGTCATCGATTCGCGCACGAGTGACGACGGTCTGAGCATCCGTCGCCGCAGACAGTGCCCGCAGTGCGGAGGTCGGTTCTCGACGATCGAGACCGCGAGTCTCAACGTCATCAAGCGGTCCGGCGTGATCGAGCCCTTCAGCCGCGAGAAGGTCATGAGCGGCGTGCGGAAGGCGTGCCAGGGCAGGCCCGTCACCGAGAGCGACCTCGCGGTTCTGGCGCAGACGGTCGAGGAGGCCATCCGCCAGACCGGATCCTCGCAGATCGACACCAACGAGATCGGACTGGCGATTCTGCGCCCTCTCCGGGACCTCGACGAAGTGGCCTTCCTGCGATTCGCGAGCGTGTACCAGGCGTTCGATTCCCTCGAGGACTTCGAAGCGGCCATCGAGCAGCTTCGCGTCGACCACGCCGATCGTCACGGGCGGTCCTCGCTCGATGAGACCGCGGAGACGTCGGTCTGAACGCGTCATCGGTGCGCGGGCGCGACCGATAGCCTGAAGGGGATGTACCCCTTCCTCTTCCGGACCGTCCTCACGCGCACGGACCCCGAGACGGCCCATCACGCCGCGATGATCGTCATCCGCGCGCTCGGCCTGCCGGGCGTGCGCGAGCTCACGCGCCGCTTCGCCGCGCCGTCGCCGGTTCTGCGCACGCGGGCTCTCGGCCTCGACTTCGAGTCGCCCTTCGGCGTGGCGGCAGGCTTCGACAAGAACGTCACGGGTGCGGCGGGCCTTCACTCCCTCGGCTTCGGTCACGTCGAGGTGGGAACCGTCACCGCCATCCCGCAGCCGGGCAATCCCCGCCCTCGACTGTTCCGACTGGTTCCCGACCGCGCCGTCGTGAACCGCATGGGGTTCAACAACCAGGGTGCCGAGGTGGCGGCTCTGCGGCTGCTGCGACTGCGTCGTCGGCGTTCGCGCCCGGTGCTCGGCGCCAACATCGGCAAGAGCCGCGTCGTCGATGTCGCGGCGGCCGCGGACGACTATCTGCGAAGCGCGCGGCTCCTCGCGCCGATCGCCGACTACCTCGTGGTCAACGTGTCATCGCCGAACACGCCCGGACTTCGCGGCCTTCAGGCCGTCGAGACCCTGCGCCCGCTGCTGACGTCGGTCCGCGACGCGAGCGGCGAAACGCCGCTGCTGGTCAAGATCGCGCCAGACCTCCCCGACGAGGAGGTGACGGCCATCGCCCTGCTCGCGCGGGATCTCGGTCTGGCCGGCATCATCGCCACGAACACCACCATCTCCCGAGACGACCTCCGCACCGAACCGGCGGTCGTCGCCGCGGCGGGGGACGGCGGGCTGTCCGGCGCTCCGCTGCGCCGCCGCTCGCTCGAGGTGCTGCGACGGGTGCGCGCTGCCGTGCCCGACAGCGACTTCTGCGTGATCTCCGTCGGGGGAGTGGAGACGGGCGACGACGTGCAGGAGCGGCTGGATGCCGGCGCCACGCTCGTGCAGGGCTACACGGCGTTCCTGTACCGAGGGCCGCTGTGGGCGCGCCAGATCAATCGGCGCCTGGTCGAACTCAGGCGGGGTACTGCCCGCGGGTGACCTGCGGCTTGGGCAGGCGCAGGAAGCGCATCTGCACGATGCGCATGGCGCCGTACCAGCCGAGGCCCTTCTCGAGGCGGTCCTCGCCGAACTTGGCCCGGGCGGCGCCCTTCACGCGGATCGAGGTGTAGATCATGTCGCCGACGACGAAGATGATGAATCCCCACAGCGCCAGGAGAGCGTAGTACTGCACCTCGACGACCGGCATGAGCGTGGCGACGATCACGAGGATCATCGCCGGCATGACGAACTCAGCGAGGTGCCAGCCCGCGTCGACGAAGTCGCGGACGAACCTGCGCTGCGGACCCTTGTCGCGCTGCGGCAGGTACTTCTCCTCGCCGGCGGCCATTCCCTGCCGGGCCTTCTCGCGCTTGGCGGCCAGCTCGGCGCGCTGGCGCGCCTTGGCCTCTTTGGTGTCGGGCACGAGGGGGCGCTTCCGGGCGGCCTCCCGCTCTGCACGAGAGGGGGTGGGACGACCCTTGCCGGCGACCGACGTCTCTGTCTCGGTCGACTCGTCCTTGGGCGCCGGGGCGGCGGGGGTGTTGGGCACGATGAATCCTCGGATCGCGGTGACTGCTGCACTTAAGATTACCCGCATGGCTTCTGAGCAGACTCTCGACGATGCGGTCACCGCCGCGGCCGCGGCCGGCATCCCCTCCGCGCTGGCCGATCTGGGCGCCCTGGTGCGCATTCCGTCCATCGCCTTCCCCGGGTTCGACGAGGCACAAGTTGGGCGAACCGCCGCGGCGGTGGCCGAACTCGCCGAGAAGACCGGGGTGTTCGACGAGGTCTCGATCCGGAGGGCGGCGATACCCGGGACGGATGAGGTCGGCAAGCCCGCGGTGCTGGCGCGCCGGCACCCTCGCAACGGCCGACCCACGATCCTGCTGTACGCGCATCACGACGTGCAGCCGGTCGGCGACGAGTCGCTCTGGGACACGCCGCCTTTCGAGCCGACCGTGCGGGACGGGCGTCTCTACGGCCGCGGCGCTGCCGACGACAAGGCCGGCATCATGGCTCACATCGGCGCGATCCGCGCCCTCGTCGACGCTGTGGGTCCGGACTTCGATCTCGGGCTGTCGCTGTTCATCGAGGGCGAGGAGGAAGCGGGGTCGCGCTCGTTCGCGCAGTTCCTCTCCGACAACGCCGATGATCTGCGAGCCGACGTGATCGTCGTCGCCGACTCCACGAACTGGGACGCGACGACGCCCGCCCTGACCGTGACGCTGCGCGGCAACGCACGCTTCACGCTGACCGTGCGCACCCTCGAGCACGCGTCGCACTCGGGGATGTACGGCGGGGCGGTGCCCGACGCGATGATGGCCGCCGTGACGCTCCTGTCGTCCTTGTGGGATGCCGACGGCGCCGTCGCCGTCGATGGGCTCCTCACCCGTGACGGCGAGACTCCCGACTATCCCGAAGACACCCTGCGCGCGGAAGCCGGACTGCCCGACGGCGTGCAGCCGATCGGAACCGGATCGATCCTGAGCCGGTTGTGGAACAAGCCGTCCCTGACGGTCACCGGGATCGACGCCCCGTCGGTGCGCAACGCCTCCAACACCCTCAGCCCCGAGGTCGCCGTGGTCGTGAGCGCCCGGATCGCCCCCGGGCAGCCGGCGGCCGAGGCATACGCGGCGATCGAAAGCCACCTTCGCGCACATGCGCCCTGGGGTGCACACCTCGAATTCTCCGACGTCGACCTCGGGGACGGGTTTCTCGTCGACACCGACGGGTGGGCGGTCGCCGAGGCACGCGAGGCTCTCGCGGCCGGGTACGGTGTCGCGCCGGTGGATCTCGGCGTGGGCGGCTCCATCCCGTTCATCTCCGACCTCGTCCGAGCGTTCCCGGAGGCGCAGATCCTCGTCACGGGGGTGGAAGACCCCCATGCCCGTGCCCACAGCCCCAACGAGTCGCTCCACCTGGACACCTTCCGCCACGCGCTGACCGCGGAGGCGCTCCTGCTGGCGCGACTGGACCGACGCGGCGCGTGAGCCCGCCCTCGCTGCGGCGGACGGCGCGTAGAATCGACCCATCGTCCCCGCGCCGCGCGCGGCCCATCCCGAAGGAGCGTCATGACCGACACCGCCCTGACGACCGATCAGATCGCCCGTGAGCACGGCGTCTCGTTGACGGACGCCGCCGCACAGAAGGTGAAGAACCTCCTGGAGCAGGAGGGTCGCGACGACCTCCGCCTGCGTGTGGCTGTGCAGCCCGGCGGGTGCAGCGGCCTGATCTACCAGCTCTACTTCGACGAACGGTTCCTCGACGGCGACAAGGCCATCGACTTCGCCGGCGTCGAGGTCATCGTCGATGACATGAGCGTGCCCTACCTCGACGGCGCCACGATCGACTTCAAGGACACGATCTCGGAGCAGGGGTTCACGATCGACAACCCCAACGCCGCGGGCAGCTGCGCATGCGGTGACAGCTTCCACTGATCACTCCGGAAATCCGACAGGCCCGGCGGTTCGACAGAACCCCCCGGGCCCGATCCGCGTTCCCCACGCCGCGGGGGCTCACCTGTGTGGTTGGCCTGAAGAGCGTGGGAGCTTGCTCTAGACTGGCTGGAGCAACACCCGCGACCCGGAAAGGTGCACCGTGCACTCGAAACGCCGTCTCCGCTGGGCCGTTCTTCCCATCGGGATCGCAACGGCCGCAGTCCTCGCCGGATGCACACCGACGGAGCTGAACGGGTTCCTCCCCGGCTTCACGGAGGACGGCGTTCCGACGACGGACAAGACCGAGATGGTCTCGGGTCTGTGGGTCAACTCCTGGATCGTGCTGCTCGCGGTCGGCGTGGTCACCTGGGGCCTGATGCTGTGGGCGATGATCGCCTACCGTCGTCGCAAGGGCCAGACGGGTCTGCCTGTCCAGCTGCGCTACAACATGCCGATCGAGATCTTCTACACGGTCGTGCCGCTGATCCTCGTGGTCGGCTTCTTCGCCTTCACGGCGCGTGACCAGGCCATCCTCGAGACCCGTTACGAAGATCCCGACGTCTCGATCACCGCGATCGGCAAGCAGTGGGCGTGGGACTTCCAGTACAACGGCGAAGAGGAAGACGGCTCCGATGCCGTCTGGAGCATGGGCATCCAGGCCCAGCCCGACGAGCAGGGGAACATCGACGAGAGCCAGCTGCCGACGCTCTATCTCCCGGTCAACCAGACGGTCGAGATCAAGCTCAACTCGCGCGACGTCATCCACTCCTTCTGGATCATCGACTTCCTCTACAAGAAGGACATGTACATCGGCAAGGACAACTACTGGTCCTTCACGCCGACGCGCGAGGGCGAGTACGCCGGAAAGTGCGCCGAGCTCTGCGGTGAGTACCACTCGATGATGCTGTTCAACGTCAAGGTCGTCAGCGAAGCCGAGTACGACAGCTATCTCGCCTCTCTCGAGGCTGCTGGCAACACCGGCAACATCAACGAGGCGTACGACCGCCTCCAGAATTTGCCCGGCACGGGCAACAGCTCCGAGGGAGACGAGTGATCATGGCCACGACTCTGCCGCAGGAGACGACGCGACCGAAGACCGTGCCGCCGCGTCAGGCCGCCCTCATGAGCTCGACCCGCGTCGAGCAGAAGGGCAACATCGTCGTCAAGTGGATCACCTCCACCGACCACAAGACGATCGGCTACATGTACCTGATCGCCTCCGTGCTGTTCTTCATGCTCGGTGGCGTCATGGCGCTCATCATCCGCGCTGAGCTGTTCGAGCCCGGCATGCAGATCGTGCCCACGAAGGAGCAGTACAACCAGCTGTTCACCATGCACGGCACGATCATGCTCCTCATGTTCGCGACGCCGCTGTTCGCGGGCTTCGCGAACGCGATCCTGCCGTTGCAGCTGGGTGCCCCCGACGTCGCATTCCCGCGACTGAACGCCTTCGCGTTCTGGCTGTTCCTCTTCGGCTCGACCATCGCCGTCGCCGGCTTCCTCACGCCGCAGGGCGCGGCGGCATTCGGATGGTTCGCGTACCAGCCGCTCGCCAACGCCAGCTTCTCGCCCGGCGTCGGCGGGAACCTCTGGATGCTGGGCCTCGGCATGAGCGGTTTCGGCACGATCCTCGGCGCCGTGAACTTCATCACGACCATCCTGACGATGCGTGCTCCGGGTATGACCATGTGGCGCATGCCGATCTTCACGTGGAACACGCTCATCACCAGCATCCTCGTGCTGATGGCCTTCCCCGTGCTGGCCGCGGCGATCCTCGCCGCCGCCGCGGACCGTGTGCTCGGCGCCCACATCTACGATCCGCAGAACGGCGGTGTGCTGCTGTGGCAGCACCTGTTCTGGTTCTTCGGTCACCCCGAGGTGTACATCATCGCGCTGCCGTTCTTCGGCATCGTGTCGGAGATCTTCCCGGTGTTCAGCCGCAAGCCGATCTTCGGATACAAGACGCTGGTCTACGCGACGATCGCCATCGCGGCGCTCTCCGTGGCCGTCTGGGCACACCACATGTACGTCACCGGCAGCGTTCTCCTCCCGTTCTTCGCGTTGATGACCATGCTCATCGCCGTTCCCACGGGTGTGAAGATCTTCAACTGGATCGGCACGCTCTGGCGCGGCTCGGTGACGTTCGAGACACCGATGGTCTTCGCGCTCGGCTTCTTGATCTCGTTCGTCTTCGGCGGCCTGACCGGTGTCATCCTCGCCTCGCCGCCCCTGGACTTCCAGCTCTCCGACTCCTACTTCGTGGTGGCGCACTTCCACTACGTCGTCTTCGGCACCGTGGTGTTCGCGATGTTCGCGGGCTTCTACTTCTGGTGGCCGAAGTGGACCGGGCGCATGCTCAACGAGCGACTCGGCTACGTCCACTTCTGGCTGCTGTTCATCGGCTTCCACATGACCTTCCTCATCCAGCACTGGCTCGGTGTCGACGGCATGGTCCGCCGTTACGCGGACTACTCGGCGGCCGACGGCTGGACATGGCAGAACCAGGTGTCGACGGTCGGCTCCATCGTTCTCGGCGCGTCGATGATCCCGTTCCTGTTCAACGTGTGGCTCACCTCGCGTAAGGCCCCGAAGGTGACGGTGAACGACCCCTGGGGCTACGGTGGCTCGCTGGAGTGGGCGACGTCGTGCCCGCCGCCGCGCCACAACTTCACGTCGATCCCGCGCATTCGCAGCGAGCGTCCGGCGTTCGACCTGAACCACCCCGAGGCCGGCCTCCCGGTCGGTGTCGGCCCGGCGAAGGATGCCCCGCAGACGCCCGTCGTCGACGTCGCCCAGGGAGAGGTCAAGTAAGTGCGTACCAATGTCGGTCTCTGGTGGATCCTCACCGCCTTCTCCTTCCTGATCGGCGTCGTCTACACGGCGTGGAACATCATCGGCCACCCCGATGTGCCGTGGTACACGGCCATCGAATGGGTCGGCACGGTGGCGCTCTTCTTCGCCGGTCTCATGGGCGTGATGATCGCGTTCTACGTGGATCGCCTTCACAAGGCACAGGGTGGCGAACTGCCCGAAGATGTGCTGACCGCCGACATCGACGACGGTGATCCCGAGCTCGGCGAGTTCAGCCCGTGGTCCTGGTGGCCCATCGTTCTCGCCTTCTCGGCGTCGATCGCGTTCATCGGTCTCGCCGTCGGCTCGTGGATGGTGCCGATCGGTTTCGCGATCTTCCTCGTTGCGATCGTCGGCTGGGTCTACGAGTACTACCGCGGATACTTCGCACGCTGAGCGTGGCTCATCGCCTTCTCGCGGCTGCCGCATCCGACGTCGGCTCCTACCGGGACGTCAATCAGGATGCGGCTTTCGCGTCGAGCTGGGGTGCGGCCGTAGCCGACGGAGTTGGCGGCGGGCCGTCCGGCGATCTCGCCTCCGCCGCGCTGGTGCACCGGTTGGTCGCAGGTCGTGTCACGACCTGGACGGCCCAGGCGTTGCGTGAACGCATCCTCGAGGCGAACTGGGACCTTCGCGCCCACACCGAGCGCGATCCATCGCTGCGCGGCATGGCGACGACCTTCACGGGCGTCTTCCTCGCCGGTGCCGAGCACCTGCTGATCGCGCACTCCGGCGACTCGCGAGCGTATCGGGTGCGCGACGGGCGATTCGAACGCCAGACCCGCGACGACTCGTACGTGCAGGTGCTCGTCGACCGAGGCATCATCGCCCCCGAGGACGCCGCGACGCACCCCCGCCGCAACATCATCACGGCCTCCCTGGGCGGCGGTGAGGCCGACGTGGTCTCGGTGGCGGAGACGGAGCTGGGCGAAGGGGATCGATGGCTGCTGTGCAGCGACGGTCTGACGGACTACGTTCCCGAAGACGATGTGGCCCGCGTCATGGTGGACCGCGCAGCCACACCGCGGGAGGCCGCCGACGAGCTCGTGAGGCTCGCGCTCGAGGCGGGCACGCTGGACAACGTCACGGCGGTGGTCTGCGATGTGCTGATCTCCGACGAGAGTGAAGACCTGGAGCGCGTGCAGTTCGCCGGCGCAGCGGCAGGCAGATTCGCCGAGGGGCTCGAAGACGACGAGATGTGGGAGATCGAGCAGACCGGGTGAGGACGGGGTCAGGCGCGCACGACCATGACCTGGGGATCGAACACCCGCGGGAGCTCACCGTCGTCGTTCACGGTGGGTTGTCCTTCGCGCACCCAGTATTCGTATCCGCCGATCATCTCCTTGACGTCGTAGCCGAGCCGCGCGAACGCGGCAGCGCCCTTCGCGCCGCCATTGCAGCCCGGTGACCAGCAGTAGACGACGACGGGTGTCCCCGCGGCGATGAGGTCGGTCGCCGCCGTCGCGATGCGCTGGTGGGGGAGATGGATGGCGCCGCGGATGCGACCTTGTCGCCACGCCTCGTCGCTCCGCACGTCGACGAGCACGAACTCATCGCCGGCGTGCTGTGCGGCATAGACGTCGCTCGCATCCGTCTCATGTGCGAGCTTGTTCTCGAAATAGGTCAGGGCGTCGGAGGTCATGGATCAACGCTAACGACGCGATGGCCGCCTCCCCAGCGGGGAGACGGCCACCGAACGTCGATATCCTGCCGACTACTTCTTGTCGTCCTCGTCCGGGATGATCACGTTCGACGGACGGTTCGCCGTTTCGGGGTGATGGCCGTCGTCGATCGGCACGTGAGGTGCGTCGGGGACGCCCGCGCGCTCGTGAGCGCCCTGGATCTCGGCATCCTCCTCGGTGGCGATGTGCTCCAGAGCGTGGTGCTGGTGCGCGGTCGCCGCGTCGAGTTCGGTCTGGGTGAGGGGCGCGAGTCGGTCCTCGAAGAACCACCGCGACAGGGCGGCGCGCAGGTTCGCGTGCCAAGGGATGCTGCCCTTGTCGTTGGGCCGCACCACAAGGGGCTCGTAGGTCTCGGCATCGATCAGGCGCCACCGCTCGAACTCGTCGACGGGCTGGTGGACCTCGATGTACTCGCCACCCGGGAGGCGGACGATTCGACCGGACTCGTAGCCGTGCAGCACGATCTCGCGGTCCTTCTTCTGCAGCGCGATGCAGATGCGCTTGGTGACGAAGTAGGCGATGATCGGCCCGAAGATGAGCATGGCCTGGAGGCTGTGGATGACACCCTCCATCGTGACCTTGAAGTGCGTCGCGATGATGTCCGATGAAGCCGCGGCCCAGAGAGCGGCGTAGAACACGACGCCGGCGGCGCCGATCGCCGTGCGGGTCGCCGCGTTGCGCGGACGCTGAGCGATGTGGTGCTCGCGCTTGTCACCGGTGATCCACGCCTCGATGAAGGGGTAGATGAGCACGAGCACGATGAACAGTCCCAGCACCGCGAGCGGCACGAGGATGTTGAACGACCACGTGCGGTCGAGGAAGACGAACTCCCAGTGCGGCGGCACAAGACGCAGGGCGCCGTCGGCGAAGCCGATGTACCAGTCGGGCTGGGTGCCGGCCGAGACCGGTGAGGGATCGTAGGGACCGTAGTTCCAGATCGGGTTGATCGTGAACAGCGAGGCGATCAGAACGATCACGCCGAACACGATGAAGAAGAAGCCGCCCATCTTGGACATGTAGACCGGCACCATCGGGAATCCCACGACGTTGCTGTTCGTGCGGCCGGGGCCGGCGAACTGCGTGTGCTTGTTGATGATCATCAACATGAGGTGGAGGGCCAGCAGTGCGACCAGGATCGCCGGGAGCAACAGGATGTGCAGGGTGTAGAGGCGACCCACGATCTGGGTGCCCGGGAACTCGCCCCCGAAGAGCAGGAACGAGGTCCAGGTTCCGATCAGCGGAATGCCCTTGATCATGCCGTCGATGATGCGAAGGCCGTTGCCCGAGAGCAGGTCGTCGGGGAGGGAGTAGCCGGTGAAGCCTTCCGCCATGGCGAGGATGAAGAGGATGAAGCCGATCACCCAGTTCAGCTCGCGCGGCTTGCGGAACGCTCCCGTGAAGAACACGCGCAGCATGTGCACGCCGATGCCGGCGACGAAGACGAGGGCTGCCCAGTGGTGGATCTGACGAACGAGCAGGCCGCCGCGGATGTCGAAGGAGATCCGGAGCGCGGAGTCCATGGCGGCAGACATCTCGACGCCGCGCATCGGGATGTAGGCGCCGGTGTAGCGGGTCTCGACCATCGACGCCTGGAAGAAGAACGTCAGGAAGACACCCGAGAGCAGGACGACGACGAAGCTCCAGAGCGCGATCTCGCCGAGCATGAACGACCAGTGGTCGGGGAAGATCTTGCGACCGAGCTCCTTGGTGATCCCGGAGATGCTCGTGCGCTCGTCCAGATAGTTCGACGCGGCGCCGACGAATCGACCGCCGAGAGGCTTGTCACGGGTGGACGCCGACTTCGGGAGCGCGGGCTCCTGAGTGACGTTCTCCGTGGGGTGCGAGGTACTCAATGGCGCTCCCAGAAGCTCGGGCCGACGGGTTCTTCGAAGTCACTCCGCGCGATGAGGTATCCCTCGTCGTCCACCGTGATCGGCAGCTGGGGGAGCGGGCGGGCGGCCGGACCGAAGATCACCTTGGCGCCGTCCGCGACGTCGAACTGAGACTGATGGCAGGGGCAGAGCAGGTGATGCGTCTGCTGCTCGTACAAGGCGACCGGGCAGCCCACGTGGGTGCAGACCTTCGAGTAGGCGATGATGCCGTCGTAGGACCAGTCGGCACGCTCAGGGGTCTCGATGAGGTCTTCCGGAGGCATGCGCATGAGGAGGACGATCGCCTTCGCCTTCTCCTCGAGGTAGCCCTCCTCGTGGCTGAGTTCGGCCAGCTCGGCCGGGATCACGTGCACGGCCGAGCCGAGCGTGACGTCTGCGGCGCGGATCGGCGTTCCCTCGGGGTCGTGAGCCAGACGCGACCCTTCCTTCCACATGGTGTGGCTGAGGAGGTAGACCGGGTCACCCGCGTAAGGGTTCTCGGGAGAGCTCTCCGGGGCGAGACCTCGGAACAGGGTGATGCCAGGAACGACCGAAGCGGCCAGGGCGGCGATCAGCGAGTTGCGGATCATGGCGCGACGACCGAAACCGGACTCTTCGTTGGCGGCTTCGAAGACCGCCACCGCACCCTCGCGGGTGGCGTCCCGGCCGCGCGTGGCGTGCCGCGGCTCGATGAATTCCTTGTCGGGCATCACGGCCTTGGACCAGTGGATCGCGCCGATTCCGATCGCGAGCAGCGCGAGCGCGATGCCGAGACCCACGAACAGGTTGTTGTTGCGGATGTCGACGATCGATCCGCTCTCGATCGGGAACAGCATGTAGGCCGCGACGGCCCAAATGCTGCCGGCCACCGAGAGGTAGAAGAGCGTGTAGACCGTGCGGACGGCGCGCTTCATCGCGGCCGGGTCCTTGTCGGTCATCCGCTCGCGGTGCGGCGGAAGATCGGGTGTGCGCACCGGGTCGCTCACCGCGACGGCGAGCCCGGGGGAGGGCTTCCACGAAGCCCTCTCGTGCTCGAGCGCGTCGTGCTCGTTTGCCATGGTGCTCCTCGTAGGTGCTTGCAGTGTCAGGGGTGGGTCAGTTGGATTTCGCCGTGATCCAGACGGTGATGGCGATCAATGACCCGATGCCGAAGATCCAGATGAACAGGCCTTCGGAGACCGGTCCGAGCGATCCGAGCTTGAAGCCGCCCGGGGACTCGTTCTCCTGGATGAACAGCAGCGACGAGATGATGTCGCGCTTGTCCTCGAGACTGAGGGTCATGTCGTTGAACACCGGCATGTTCTGCGGGCCGGTGACCATCGCCGCGTACATGTGGAGGGCGCTGGTCTCGGTGAGCTCGGGCGCGTACTTGCCCTCGGTGAGCGCGCCTCCGGCAGCCGCCACGTTGTGGCACATCGCGCAGTTGATCCGGAAGAGCTCGGCGCCGCGCGCGATGTCGCCTTCTCCGTCGAGGATCTCGGGAGAGGGGAACTCGGGGCCGGGCGACGTGCTCTGCACGTATGCCGCCATCGCCTGGATCTGCTCCTCGGTGAACTGCACCGGCTTCTGCGGCGCCTGCGGGCCCTGCATCTGCAGCGGCATGCGCCCGGTCGCGACCTGGAATTCCACGGAGAGCTCGCCGACGCCGTAGAGCGACGGGCCGCTCTCGGTGCCCTGCAGGTCGAGTCCGTGACAGGTTGCGCAGTTCGCCTGGAACAGCTTCTTGCCGTCTTCGACCGTCAGGGCCGAGGCCGACGTCTCGTCGGTCGTGGAAGCCATAGCGGCGGAGGCGCCGGCATAGGCACCGCCGGTGAGCAGCAGTCCGACGCCGATGAGGGCGGCGGCCGCCCACGGACTGCGGCGGCCCTGGGAGCGGCGCGGTTTCGTGCGTGCCATGTGGGGGATCAGCTCCGCTCTATTTCAGGAAGTAGATGACGGCGAACAGGGCGATCCAGACGACGTCGACGAAGTGCCAGTAGTACGAGACCACGATCGCCGAGGTCATCTCCTTGCGGCCGAAGTTCTTGACCGCGTAGGCGCGACCGATCACGAGGAGGAAGGCGACGAGTCCGCCGGTGACGTGAAGCGCGTGGAATCCGGTCGTCAGATAGAAGGCCGAGGCGTATGCATTGGCCGTGATCGGCATGCCTTCATACACGAGCTGCGCATACTCCCACACCTGTCCCGAGACGAAGATCGCGCCGAGAGCGAAGGTCAGCCAGAACCACGGCACCATGCCCCACCGGCGGCGGCCGCCGCCCGTGGAGGTGTACGGCTGGAAGCGCTCGGCGGCGAACACGCCCATCTGGCAGGTGACCGAGGAGAGCACGAGGATGACGGTGTTGGCGAACGCGTAGGGCACGTTCAGCAGCTGGGTCTCCTCAGCCCACAGATCGGGGGAGGTGCTCCGCAGGGTGAAGTAGATCGCGAACAGTCCCGCGAAGAACATCACCTCGCTGCCGAGCCACACGATGGTTCCGACGGCGACCGGGTCCGGGCGCTTGACAGAACGCATCGCCTGGGCATAGGTCGCTGGCGTGGTCGTCACGTCCACCATTATTGCCGATTCCGGAGCGGGTTTTCCCCATCTGGACACCCTTGTCGCGCGCGATGAGAAGTAAGGGCGCCCTAAGAAGTGACGGTAAATCACCGATCAGGACGCTGTGGGCGGGCTGACAGCGGGCCGGGCGCGGGCCGTGAATCCGCACAAGTCGGCCGACGGTAGGCTCGGTGGCATGTCGGAGTCGTCTTCGTGGCCCGGAATCCTCACCTCACTCCTGCATGGGCGCGACCTCAGCGTGTCGGAATCGACGTGGGCGATGCGACGCATCATGGCGGGGGAGGCGACGCCGGGTCAGATCGGCGCTTTCCTCATCGCGCTCCGCGCGAAGGGGGAGACGATCGACGAGGTCGTCGGATTCCGTGACGCCATCCTCGAGGCTGCGGTGCCGCTGCCGGTGAGTGCCGAGGTGCTCGACATCGTCGGCACCGGCGGCGACCGCTTCGGAACCGTGAACGTGTCGACGATGGCATCCGTCGTGGCCGCCGCCACCGGCATCCCCGTCGTCAAGCACGGCAACCGCGCCGCGAGTTCGGCCTCCGGATCCTCGGATGTGCTGGGGGCGCTCGGCGTGGAGCTGACCCTGGATCCTGCCGCGGTCACCGAGACGCTGGAGCGGGCCGGCATCACGTTCGTCTTCGCGTCTGCCTTCCACCCCGGATTCCGTCACGCCGGTGCCGTGCGCAAGGAACTCGGCGTGCCGACGGTGTTCAATTTCCTCGGGCCGCTGTCCAACCCCGCGAGGGCCGAAGCCAACGCAGTGGGCGTCGCCAGCTTGGAGCGTGTGCCGCTGATCACCGGCGTCTTCCGAAATCGCGGCGCCACGGCCCTCGTCTTCCGTGGCGACGACGGACTCGACGAACTGACCACCACCGGCCATTCCCGCCTGTGGGAAGTGAGCCGCGGAGACGTCCACGAGCACGACGTCGATCCGCGGGACCTCGGCGTTCCGCTGGCCGAGATGGCGGATCTCATCGGCGGCGACCCGACGCACAACGCCGAGGTGGTGCGCCGGGTGCTGGCGGGCGAGGCGGGACCGGTCCGCGACATCGTTCTGCTCAATGCCGCCGCGGGAATCGTCGCCTATCGCCTTTACCGCGATGCCGCGCAGGTGCAGCGGCCGATCCTCGACCGCCTCGGCGAGGCGATCGACACCGCACGAGAGGCGATCGACAGCGGGGCAGCCTCGCGGACGCTCGACGCGTGGGTCGCCGCCACGCGGGATCTCGCGGGCTGAGGGTCGGGATGAACCCGCACGACGCGTTGACGGAGATCGCGACGCTGCTCGAGCGGGAGCGTTCGTCGCGCTACCGATCCAAGGCGTTTCGCACGGCGGCGGATGCGATCGCGGGGCTGAGTGATGCGGAGCTTGCGGATACGGCGGCGCTCCGTCGCCGCAAGGGGATTGGCGAATCCTCCCTCACCGTCATCGCTCAGGCGCTGGCGGGAGAGATCCCCGAGCGGCTCGCGGCGCTCCGCGCGAGTGCCGGGGTCGAGCAGTCGTCTGAGATGCGACGGCTGCTGCGGGGAGACCTGCACAGTCACAGCGACTGGTCGGACGGACTCACCCCGATCGACCTCATGGTCGACGCCGCACGCTCTCTGGGCCACGAGTACCTCGCCCTGACCGATCATTCGCCGCGGCTTCGCGTGGCGAACGGGCTGACGGCGGATCGCCTGCGGGAACAGATGGTGCTCGTACGGGGCTTCCATGGCGACGGATTCACCCTGCTGACGGGGATCGAGGTGGACATCCTCGAAGACGGGGCGCTGGATCAGGATTCCGAGCTCCTGGATGAGCTCGACGTCGTCGTCGCGTCGGCGCACTCGAAACTGCGCATGGATCGCGGGCCGATGACGCGCCGTCTGGTGGCGGCGGTGTCGGATGCTCGGGTGGATGTGCTCGGGCACGTGACGGGAAGGCTCGTCGAAGGGAGCCGCGGGACCCGTCCGCCGTCGCAGTTCGACCCCCGTGCAGTGTTCGAGGCCTGCGCGGAGCACGGAACGGCCGTCGAGATCAACAGCCGCCCGGAGCGTCAGGATCCTCCCGACGAACTCATCACGCTCGCGCTGGAGGTCGGCTGCCTCTTCGCCATCGATTCGGATGCGCACGCTCCCGGACAGCTCTCCCTCTTGGACCACGGCGCGGCACGCGCTGAGCGGCTGGGGGTGCCGCCCGAGCGCATCATCACCACCTGGTCCCTCGATCGCCTGCGTGACTGGACGGCGGCGTGAACGGCGCGCGCATGGTCGGAGGCCTCCGGGCGCATCCGTAGACTCGACAGGTGAGAAGCCGTTCGGAACCCGTCGTTCGCGGCGCGTTCCCCTGGCTGGTCGTCGCGGGTATCCTCGTGGCCGCTCTCAGCTTTCGCGGACACATCGTCGCGCCGACGCCCGTGCTCCGCGACATCGAGGTGGACCTCGGCATCCCCTCCGCGCAGGCAGGGCTCCTGACGACGGCGCCGGTGCTGATGTTCGCGCTCCTCACGCCGCTGGCGGCCATCGTCATCCGTCGCGCGGGGGCGGAGCTCGCCCTTCTGCTCTCGCTCGTGGGAGTGCTGGTGGGGACGGTCATCCGCACGCTTCC
Organism: Microbacterium sp. UBA3394; assembly: GCF_002358725.1. Taxonomy (NCBI): domain Bacteria; kingdom Bacillati; phylum Actinomycetota; class Actinomycetes; order Micrococcales; family Microbacteriaceae; genus Microbacterium; species Microbacterium sp. UBA3394. Next base: position 28,475 of record NZ_DEPK01000086.1, on the reverse strand, counting down.
GGGGTTCGGGTGGCTCTTGGCGGGAATGGTGGTCATCGGCGCGTCGGTGACGATCGGGAACGTCGTGACCCCTGTCGTCATCCGTCGCGACGTTCCGGGCGAGAGGGTCGGTGTGGTCACGGCGGCCTACACGGCAACGCTGAACGTCGGATCCCTCCTGACGACGCTGCTGACCGCGCCCGTCGCCGAAGCGATCGGATGGCCGCTGGCGCTGTTCGGCTGGTCGGTTCTCACGGTCGCGGGCATCGCTGTCTGGAGCGTGCATCTCGCCCGGGAACGCCGCGCCGGCGGCTTGGTTGCGCACCCTGCTCGGACACGCCCGGACGGGCCGTCGTCGCGCGGATGGGATCCCGCCGGCCTGACCGGACCCACGCCGGTCGTCACCTCGCGGCGCGGACGCTCCTACCTCGCGCGTCCGGTGGTGTGGCTTCTCGTCGCCGCATTCGCCTCGCAGGCCTTCTTGTACTACGGCTACAGCACGTGGCTGCCTGCCATGACCGCCGACCTGCTCGGGGTCGGCGCTTCGTCCGCCGGTGCGATGGCCTCGGTGTTCCAAGGTGTGGGTATCGCCGGTGCGCTGCTGATCCCGGTTCTGACGCGGTTCACGCCGCGCCTCGTGCCCGCCGCGGTGGTCTGCGCGTCGTGGATCATCCTCGCCGTCGGAGTGCTTCTCGCGCCGGAGCTGCTCTGGGTGTGGCTGAGCATCGGGGCGATGGGACACGCGGGAGGCTTCGTCGTCGTCTTCAGCACGCTCGTCGCGGTGGCACGCACCGACGCCGAGGCGACGGGGATCTCCGCTCTCGTGCAGGGTGGCGGGTATGCCCTCGGTGCGACGGCGGCGCCGATCCTCGGCGGCGTGCACGATGCGACGGGATCGTGGAGCGCCACCCTCTGGGTGACGCTGGCGCTGTCGGTCGCCTACGCGGTGCTGCTCATGAGCGCCGTGATCACCGCACAGCGCTCGCGCTGACTCGCGACTCAGGCTCGCGCGGTCAGCGCTTCGGCTGCACGCGCCATCGACGAACCGAGCGACCACCGCTCCGCGACGGCGGCGGTGCGGGAGAGGAGATCGTCGGGAAGCGGCAGCAGTGCGCCGTCGACATCGGGGAGATCGAGCGTGCGCACGACCTCGACGACGCGGGGTGCGACCGCCAGGTAGTCGGATGCGGCGAGAACCTTGGTGCGCTGGGCCGGGGTCATGCCCGTGCTCGCTTGGGCCGCCGCGGTGATGCCGGCGATGTCACCGTGCGCCGCGAGCAGTGTCGCGGCCGTCTTCTCTCCCACGCCGGCGACGCCGGGGAGGCCGTCGGACGAATCGCCCCGCAGCGTCGCGTAGTCGGCGTAGTGCGACGCACGTACGCCGTACTTGCCGACGATGAACGCGTCGTCGACGAGATCCAGATTGCTCATTCCTCGCGCGGTGTAGATCACCCGGATCCCGCGCTCGTCGTCGACGAGCTGGAACAGGTCGCGGTCGCCGGTGACGATGTCCACCGGCATCGTCGCACGCGTGGCGAGGGTGCCGATGACATCGTCGGCTTCGTGCGCGGGCGCGCCCACGATCGGGATGCCGAGGGCGTCCAGCGCCTCGCGGATCACCGGAATCTGCTGCTCGAGCGGATCGGGGACCTCTTCGACATCGGGGCCGTCCGCGACGATCTCGACGACGCGGTGCGCTTTGTACGAGGGGATGAGATCCACGCGCCACTGCGGACGCCAGTCGTCGTCCCAACAGGCGACGAGGTGGGAGGGCTCGTATGCCGACACCAGACGCGCGATCATGTCGAGGAACCCGTGTGCGGCGTTCACCGCGCGCCCGTCCGGCGCCTTCACGGTGTCCGGAACGCCGTAGAACGCGCGGAAGTAGAGCGACGCGGAATCCAGAAGCATGAGGCGTTCGGTCACGCACTCATCCTGTCACGGCGCCTGTCCGTGCACCGGGCGGTCTTCTGCCAGGGTGGGATCATGCGAATGAACACGTGGGTTCCCGCGCTCGCCATCGTCGCCGCCGCTGTCGCGATCAGCGGATGCTCGTCTTCGGACGGCGATGTGATCGCGCCCGTCACGATGGAGGTCGACGATCTGCAGAACGCCACCGTCGACCTCGTCGTCGGCCAGGTGCTGAACATCGACACCGGGGACGTGCCGGTCGACAGTTACGCCGGAGACATCGCCGACACCTCGATCGCTGAGTTCACGCCGGGCCGAGTGGAGGACGACGCGACCTTCAACCCAGGGGTCACCGGACTCTCCGCGGGGAGCACCGAGGTCCTGATGTCGAACGTCGACAACGGTGACGAGGCAATCACGTTCACGGTCGTCGTCGGCGACGGCTGATCGCTGCTCGACCCGCCGCCCGTCGGCGACGACTCACGTGTCGTGTTCGATGATCCCGAGATCCTCGCGATGATCGTCGATCCCGCCCTCGGGGTAGGTCGTCCGTTCCGGGCGGGCGCGCAGGAACAGCGAACTGCCGAGGAGTCCTCCCCACACGATCACGATCGCGAGGACGAGGAAGGTGATGGCGAGCGGAGTCATCGGCGTGCCTCCTTGCGATTGTCGACGGACGCCGGCGGATACGGCGGCCACGCGCGGTAGTCATCGGGGGAGTGCCGCCAGGGCACGAGTGTGCCGATCACGGCGCCGAGAACGAGCACGGCCACCGTGCCCCATCCGAAGATCCCCAGGTACCAGAACGGATACGTGTCGTACCCCTCGGTCAGGAGCGTGATGATGCGGGCGACGAGCATGTAGCCGAGCACGAGAGGGGCCAGCACCCCGACGAGGCCGATCCAGATGCGTCCGACCGGGAAGGTCGACACCGCGTTGAGGTGGTAGCGCAGTTCGGGTCCGCGGCGCAGCACCCAGATGACGAGGATGGTCATGAGCACGGCCGACGCGACGATTCCGACGTTGTTGGCCCACATGTCCGTCACATCGAGGGCGAGCAGACCCGTCGTGGTGGAGAAGAACAGCACCGAGAGCACTGCCGAGACGACCCCGATGCCCACAGCCGCCGCGCGTCGCGAGATCGACAGCTTCTCTTGCACGGCGGCGATCACCACCTGCAGCACCGAGACGAGGGAGGTGAAGCCGGCCATCGCGAGTGAACCGAAGAACAGGGCACCGAAGATCGGGCCGCCGGGCATCTCGGAGACGATGGCCGGGAAGGTCACGAAGGACAGTCCGACGCCGGCGATGCCGTCGAGTTCCGAGACATCGACGCCCTGTCGGAAGGCGAGGAACCCCAGCGTGGCGAACACGCCGATGCCGGCGAGGATCTCGAAGGACGAGTTGGCGAACGCGACCACGAGACCCGGGCTGGTGAGGTTCGACCGACGCTTGCGGTAGGAGGCGTAGGTGATCATGATGCCGAACGCGATCGACAGGGAGAAGAAGATCTGACTGTAGGCGGCGATCCAGACGTCGGGATCGGCGAGCGCCTGCCAGTTCGGCGTGAAGAGGGCATTCAGGCCATCGGCCGCGCCCTCGAGGAAGAGAGCGCGCACCACGAGCACGAGGAACGCGACCACCAGCAGCGGCAGGAAGACGACGTTCACCCGCTGCAGGCCCTTCGCGACGCCGGCTGCGAGCACCACGATCGCGGCGATCCAGACGATGGCGAGCGGGATGAGAACGCCGGGAACGAAGTCGAAGCTGATGCCGGGGTCACCGACCCGCAGGTACTCGCCGAACAGGAACCCGGCCGGGTCGTCTCCCCATCGCAGGTCGAAGGAGAAGACGAAGAAGCTGAGCGCCCAGGCGATGACGGCGGTGTAGTACAAGCCGATCACGAAGGCGATCGTGACTTGAAACCACCCGAGAGACTCGATCCAGCGCCCGGCGCGCCCGCCGAGTCGACGGAACGCCGTCGGCGCGGCGCCTCGGAAGCGGTGGCCGATCGCGTAGTCGAGGAACAGGATGGGGATGCCCGCGGTGATGAGGGCGACGAGATACGGGATGAGGAACGCGCCTCCGCCGTTCTCGTAGGCCACACCGGGGAAGCGCCAGATGTTGCCGAGACCGACGGCGGAGCCGATGGCCGAAAGGATGAAACCGACCTGGCCGGTCCACTGCTCTCGTGGTCTCGCGGGCCCGGCGGCGGGGGTGGTGGCGCTCACAGACGAGCTCCCTTCGTGATCCTCATGGCGGCGATCTGAGGACGCCGACGCTATCAGCGCCCGCCTCGCCGCAGAAGGCCGGTGACAGAATGCGTCGTCACGGTGTAGGAATCAGCAGCCGGGTCCACCCGGCGATTCGGCGCAGGAGCGCTCCACGAGCGCGGTGCGGGCTTCGAGAACCTCGATGGGATGCGAGCCGCTGTCAGCGCGGACGTTGCCGGTGACCGGGCGCCAGCCGTATCCCCAGTCGACGGATGCCTCGTAGACGACGGTCGCGGTGACGGTGTGCCATCCGCGTTGGCGGTAGGTGTGGCCCGTCTCCGTCGGGGCGAATTGCGTCGCACCCTGCGCGCTCCACGTCTCGCCGCCCGTCGCCGACGTCGCCGTCGATCCGTCGCCGTAGTCGAACTCGAAGCCGACCGGAACGAAGCGCACGGCCACGTCGAACCCGAGCAGCTCGCCGTTCAGCGTCTGCGCCGAAGCGGCGGCGTACACGTTCGTGGGAAGCCCGACGACGGCGAAACCCGACGGCTCGTTGTCGAGTGAGGGACTCGCGGGGCGGAAGGACACGAGATCTTCGGCAGACACCGTCGGATACACGAACACGTCATAGTTCTCCCGACCGCAGAAGCCGGGCATGCACTCCGGGATCTCCTCGGTGGACTCTTCGGGAGCCGGAGCAACGTACCCGCCGCCCCCGCCACCGCCATCGGACGCGCCTCCACCCGACGACCCACCTAGCGACGCACCGACATCAACCTGCGACCCGTCGCTCGTTGCGGAGCAGAGACCAGCAGCAGCACGCGCTGGTGTGCAGATTGTTGATGTCGGGAGCTCGACTGCAGCAAAGGAGGCGGCTGAAAGTAGCAAGATCCCTGCCGCGACCGTTGAACCTAGCATTGCCCGGTCTTCAGGGTCTCGCTGGAGGTGATTGCGGTTCCGCTCGGTGTCCAGACGACCGTCGTTGATATGAGGGTGATCGGCTCTCGAGTTGAGGGGGTTACGTCATTTCCTGACTCATCGACGATCGTCGTCTGCGAAGAGTCCAAGCAAATATTCACGTCAGCGCTAGTGAGGTTCGCGTCGATGGCGGCATACTCCACATCAGTAATGACTGTCTCGCCAACTATTGAGAGCACCTCGGCCTTAAGTTGGCGGTCAAATTCAAGCTCGGACTCAAGCAACTCACCCCGGAGGAACGACTCGGGGGCGGGCGAGTGCAATGGATCCATACGCTGAGCGTTCGTCGCATCGACGTAGGCGCGATAGGTCGCCTCGGCGGCCTCGAAGGCCTCTGCTTCGGAGGCGAATCCCGTCGGTGTGGGCGTCGGCTCGGGAGACGGAGCGCAGCCCACGAGGGCACCGACGACGGCGAACGCGGCGAGCGTCGATGCGAGGGTCCGGGCGAGATGGCTCATCACTGCACAAACGTAACGGCGGTCCCGAGGCGTCGCGCGCGGTTGTCCACAGCCCGCGTCGCCGATCGTTCACCGGCGCGCCATGTGGAGGACACGGCGCTCATGCGCGTCGTTCAACCTCGGGGCTCACCGTGTTGAGACAGGCGCGGGGCACTCCGCGTCCCCTTGATGCGCGGAGGTCGGGTGGCTCGCGAGCTGGCACCGTTGGCGTGGGTGGAATCCCCGCTGCAACTGATCGGCGCGGCGGAATGGGCTCACGCCGAGGGGGAGTCGATCGCTCTCGCGGGCCGCCTGACGGCCCAGATGCCCGAGACGGCCGACGAGCTGCTCGCGCGCGGGGCGCGTTTCGTCGACCCCCAGCCCTACCTCGGCATCCCGTGGGGACTGCTGGCACGTCACCGGCACTGGCTCGTCGGCGACGGATACTCCGGCCAGTTCCGGCTTGCGGCGACGGTGCTGCGGCCGCGCCGCGTGACGTTCCTCGATGACGGAGCCAACACCGTCGCCTATGCCGATACGCTCACCGGGCGTCGTCCTTATCGCCGCCCGGGTCACGACGAGCGAGGACTGACCACGCGTGTCGGCCCGCTCGCGCATGCGCATGTCGTCTCGCGGGCGCTCGCCGGCGACGTCGACTTCTTCACGGCGTTCGATCTCGGCTACGAGCGTCGCGACGCCCTCGCCGAGATCGGCGTGCCGGTGCACCGGCATGACTTCGCGTTCACCCGCGAGACCGCCCGCCCGCACCTTTTCCGCACGTCGCGGGTGGTGCTCGGCAGTGCGCGACCCGACGACGGTCTGCTCGATCGCGACGTCTACCTCGACTGGGTTGCGCACGAGGCGTCGATCGCGCCGGTGACCTACCTGCCGCACCGCCGCGAGTCAGCCGAGCAGCTCGCCGACGTCGCCGGAATTCCCGACGTCTTCGTCGAACGCCTCGACCTTCCGATCGAGCTCGTGCTCGCGGGTGCGGTCGAACGACTGGACGTGCTCACGCTCGCCTCGTCGACCACCACGACCCTTCCGCTCGTGCTGCGGGGGTCAGCGGCGGTGCTGCGTCCGCGCGAGCCCGGAGCACGTCATCGTCGCCGGGCCGTGCGGTGAGCCGCATCGCCGCGTCGCGGACGGGGGAGGTGCGTCCGCTCGTCGTCGCCGTCATCCCGGCACGCGGGGGTTCGAAGGGAGTGCCGGGCAAGAACCTGCGCCGCGTCGGGGGAGTGCCGCTCGTGGCGCGCGCAGTCGCGGCCGCGAAGGCGGCATCCGCCATCGACCTGGTCGTCGTCTCGACCGATGACCCCGTCATCGCTGCGGTCGCGCGCGAGTGGGGCGCGGCGGTCATCGACCGGCCCGCCGAGCTCTCCGGCGACACCGCCACGAGTGAGAGCGCGCTGCTCCACGCGCTCGACGTGCTCGCGGCGGAGGGATCGCCCGTCGGGACCCTCGCGTTCCTGCAGGCGACCTCTCCTTTCATCGACTCCGCCGCTCTCGACTCCGCTGTGTCCGACGTCGTCGCCGGGCTCGCCGACAGCGTGTTCTCGGCTGTCGAGACCTACGGGTTCCTCTGGCGGCGGGATGCGTCGGGTGCCGCTTCCGGTATCAACCACGATGCCGCCGTCCGTCCGCGTCGCCAGGACCGCGAGCCCCACTACCTCGAGACCGGCGCGTTCTACGTGCTCGATGTCGACGGTTTCCGTGCCGCCGAGCACCGCTTCTTCGGTGTCACGCGCGCCGCCGAGGTGCCGGAGAGCACCGCGATCGAGATCGACACGGCACAGGAGCTCCAGGTCGCGAGGGCGATGGCGGCATCTGGTCTGCCCTCGACCGTTCCCACGACGCTCGACGGTCCGATCGACGTGGATGCGGTCGTGACCGATTTCGACGGCGTCCACACCGACGACAGCGCATACGTCGACGCGCAGGGCACCGAACTGGTTCGCGTCAGCCGCTCCGACGGGATGGGAGTGTCGTTGCTGCGCAGAGCCGGCGTGCCTGTCGTCATCCTGTCGACCGAACGCAACCCCGTCGTCACGGCTCGTGCGCGCAAGCTCGGCGTCGACGTCGAACAGGGTCTCGACGACAAGGCGAGCGCTCTCGTGGCGTGGGCTGCCGAGCGCGGCATCCCGCTTCACCGCGTCGCCTATGTCGGAAACGACGTCAACGATCTCGTCTGCCTCGAACTCGTCGGGTGGCCGATCGCCGTACCGGATTCGCACCCGCTTGTCCTCGCTGCCGCGCGCATCGTGCTGCAGTCCTCCGGCGGCGCGGGCGCCGTGCGCGAAGTCGCCGAACGGGTGCTCGCAGCGCGCGGCGCCTCGTCGGAGTCCATCCTCGCCTCGTCCGAGGCAGAACCACCAAGGAGCAAGCCATGACCGTCACGATCGGGAAGAACGTCATCGGGGGCGGTCGGCCCACCTACGTGATCGCGGAGATCGGCCTCAACCACAACGGCGACGTCGAGATCGCCAAACAGCTGATCGACGTGGCCGCCGACGCCGGCGCGAATGCGGTCAAGTTCCAGAAGCGCACCCCGGAGATCTCGACGCCCGAGCACATGCGGGATGTGCGCCGGGAGACGCCGTGGGGCACCATGACGTACTTCGAGTACCGCAAGCGGATGGAGTTCGGGCGTGACGAGTACGTGGCGATCGCCGACCACGCACTGCTCCGGGGCGTCGATTGGTTCGCATCCCCGTGGGATGTGCCGAGCGTGGAGTTCCTCGAAGACCTGCACGTTCCGGCGCACAAGGTGGCGTCGGCATCGCTGACCGACACCGAGCTTCTCGTCGCGCTGCGTGAGACGGGCAAGCCGATCATCCTGTCGACGGGCATGTCGACGTCGGAGCAGATCGACCAGGCGATCGAGGTGCTCGGGACGGGCGATCTCGTTCTCCTGCACGCGACCTCCACCTACCCGATGGAGCCGGAGGAGGCCAACCTCCGGGTGATCCCCGCCCTGCGCGAGCGTTATCCCGGAATTCCCGTGGGCTACTCGGGTCACGAGCGCGGGCTGCAGATCTCCCTCGCGGCCGTCGCACTCGGCGCGACGGCGGTCGAGCGCCACATCACGCTCGACCGCACCATGTGGGGCTCCGACCACGCGGCATCGCTCGAGCCGACCGGCCTGAACCATCTCGTCCGCGACATCCGCATCATCGAGACCGCCCTGGGTGACGGCGTGAAGCGGGTGTTCGACGGCGAGCGCGCGCCGATGGCGAAGCTGCGCCGCGTTCCGGCGTGAGAGCCGATCCGCTTCGCGTCGTCGCCGTCGCCGACACCGACTCGTACGTGAAGTGGGCGGCCGCGCTCCTGGGATCGCGACCGGACGCCGTCGACGGTCGGCTGCTCGTTCTCGACACGCCGCTCGTGGTCAGTGAGGCGCAGCAGCGCTCGGCCCTCGCCGGGAGCGGACTGACCGACGTGTGGCGTGTCGCGTTCGACGACCTTCCGGCACGGCTGGCCGAACTGGACCCCGACGTGGTCCTGCTCGCCGCGCGCGGGCCGCTCGTGCGGGTCTTGGCGCGTGTCGTGCGAACATGTGTGCCGTCGTCCGTCATCGCGACCGGTCTGCCGGGGATCTCGGTGCCCGCCACGCGGAAGGCTCTCGTCTACCGCGCATCCTGTGACGTGTTCGTGCTGCACTCCCATCGTGAGGTGCGTGAATTCACCGCTCTGGCGACCGAGAAAGGGTTTGTCCAGCGCTTCGCTCTCGCCCGCCTGCCCTTCGCGCGCGCAGCCGAGCCGGGAACGGCCACGGCGGGCGGGCAGGACCTCGTCTTCGCGGCGCAGGCGATCGTGCCCCGCGAGCGGGATGCGCGTCGCCGCGTCGCCGCTCTGCTGATCCGAGCAGCCCAAGCCGACCCGAGTCGGCGCGTCGTGCTCAAACTCCGGGGGACGAAGGGGGAGAGCCAGACCCACCGCGAGTTCGATGAGTATCCCGACCTCATCCGGTCGATGGGAGGCGCGCCGCCGAACCTCGTCGTCTCGACGGAGCCCATGAGCACGGCGCTGGCTACCGCCGCCGGGCTCGTCACGATCAGCTCGACCGCCGCCATCGAGGCCGTCGCCCACGGCACCCCGGTGATCGCGCTCGATGTCTTCGGCGTCGCTCCCGAACTCATCAATACGGTGTTCGAGGGAAGCGGACTCTTGGCAGGCGAGACGGCGGTCATCGCGCGCGCGTTCCGGATGCCGGTCGACGGCTGGCTCGAAGACAACTACTTCCACCCGGCGGCAGAGGACACCTGGGTGGGGCAGCTCGCGGAACTCGCGGGGGCGCGCCGTTCGGGTGCCTTTGCGCACCGCCCCCAGCCGCGCCCGCGGGGCGGTGCCATCCGAGATGCGTGGGAGCGGAAGAGCGTGCTCGGGGCGTTGGATCGGTCGGTGTCGGGCACGGTCGCGTGCATCATCGGTGTTCCGGCTCGTGCTGTCGTGCGCATCGTCCAGCGCGTTCGACGGATGCGGCGCCTGCCGGAGTCCTAGCGGTCGCCGTCCGCGGGTCCGGGGGACTCCTCGTCTCCCTCAACGTCATCGAGAAGCCGGTCGAGTTCGGCTCCGAAGGCCCCATCCGGCGTTCCCGCCGTCAAGACGGGTTCCGCCTCGTCGCAGCGGGCGATGAGGTCGGCGAGCAACTGGTCGAGCGACGAGGCCTGAAGCAGGGCGAGGTGGTCGAGGGTGCTGAGCGGGGCGATGCCCGCGAGCTGCCAGCACGCGTGCTCGGGATCGTCGGCGAGCTCGATGTCGGCATCCCAGGGCAGCTCTGCGAACTCCGCCGACATCGACAGGAGCCGGCGCACCGTCTGCTCCGCGCGCTCGCGCAGCGGAAGGAGGTCGTCACGCCACGGCGGCATCGGCAGCTCCCGGACGATCGCGCGCGGGTACGGGTCGTCGTCGAGCCACCGCTCGACTTCGAACCGGCCGCCCCCGACGGCGACGAGCTGCAGGTCATCCTCCCGGGCCGCCACGCGCGAGACGCGCGCGAGCGTGCCGACCGAGAACCGCTGCTCGCCGCCCCCGGCCTCCGGTCCGCGCTCGATGAGGACAACCCCGAACCGCGGATCGTCGTCGTCGAGCAGGCGCCCGAGCATCACGAGGTATCTCGACTCGAAGATGCGCAACGGCAGCGGCATATACGGCATCAGCACGCTGCTGAGAGGGAACATCGCCGTCTCGCGCATGGCCCCAGTCAATCAGCATCGGACGGGTCCGTGGCGCGGTGCGTAGCGATAACCTGGCGATGATGATGAGTGATGAGACGGCGAACGGGAACGAAACGTCGAAGACAGCGTCGCCGGCCACCTCCGACATCCCCCTCCCCTCACCACGAGCGCAGTGGCGGGCCTTCGCGGTATGCGTATCGGTCGCCGCTCTGACGATCCTCGACCTCACGAAGGTCAACGTCGCCCTGCCTTCGATCGAGGATGCGTTCGGGTCGGCGCCGACGGAGCTCGGGCTGATCGTGTCGGGGTACGTGCTGACCTTCGGGCTCGTGCTCGTTCCGGCGGGACGCCTGGGTGATCAGCGATCGCGGCGCGCGCTGTTCATCATCGGCCTGAGCCTGTTCACGGTCATGAGTCTCGTCTGTGCGCTTGCGCCCTCGATGACCGTGCTGCTGATCGCCCGCCTGATTCAGGGCGTCGCCGCAGGCATTCAGATGCCCCAGGTTCTCGGCATCATCCAGGAGCTGTTCCGCGGCTCCGCGCGCGGCAAGGCCTTCGGTGCCTTCGGAGCGATCATCGGCATCTCCACGGCCCTCGGCCCGACGATCGGCGGGCTGGCGATCGCTCTCGGCGGCGCGCAGGACGGGTGGCGCTGGATCTTCTGGATGAACGTGCCGCTGGGTCTCATCGCCATCGCCCTCGCGATCTGGCTTCTGCCGCCCCTCCACCGGCGAACCCGCCGGCCGCTCGAGCTCGATCCGTTCGGCACGGTGCTGTTCGGTCTCGCCGTGCTCTCGCTCATGTTCCCGTTCCTGTTCACGACGGGATCTCCCGACGACGACCCCCTGCGATGGTGGCTGCTCGTCGCCTTCGTGCTCTTCGTCGGCGGGTTCGTGCTGTGGGAGCGGCACTACGAGTCCGTCGGCAAGGCTCCGCTCGTTCCGCTGCGTCTCTTCCGGGTGCGGTCGTATCGCAATGGCACGCTGCTGGCGACGTCGTACTTCGCGGCTCTGCCGTCGGTGTTCCTGCTCACCAACCTCTTCCTGCAGGACGGTCTCGGTCTCGAGCCGGTCTACGCGGGCATGGTCTCCATCGGGTTCGCCGCCACGAGCGCTGCCGGTTCCTGGGTGGGCGGCAACCTCGTCAACCGGTTCGGCAGACCCCTCGTCGTGTGGGGCCTGGGCGCCGTGCTCCTGGCGACCGCCCTCCTGGTGGTCGTCGCGATCTTCGTCCCGCTGCCGTACACGCCCTGGGCCATGGCCGCGGCGATGGTGGTCGGCGGACTGGGCGGGGGCCTCGTCATCTCTCCCAACCAGACACTCGCCCTCGCTGACATCCCGGTGACGCAGGGCGGTCTCGCCGGCTCGGTCGGGCAGCTCGGCCAGCGCATCGGCACGGCCATCGGCACCGCGGTCGCGCTGTCGTTCTTCTACGCGACGATCTTCCGCGAGGAGGGCACGGCCAGCGAGATCGTCGTGTTCCACGATGCCTACGCCTACGGGATGCTCGCCGCGGCGGTGTTCCTCTCCCTCGCCTTGCTGGTCGGGCTCGTCGACCTCACCTGGCGTCGGCGCCGGCGCGAGAACGGTGCGAATGACGACGATGAGGTCGAGTACGGGGTCGGGCACGCGTGACGAGCACGGCCCCGTCGCCACCGCTCAGGCGCGCGTGATCCGCCGCGCGGAAGAGCGGATGCGCCGGGGCGCGTAGTGGGCGATCGGGATGGGCGGAGCGGCGCCGCCCGCCCGCTCCAGGGCGGTCCAGGCTTCGATCTCCGCGAGCGCGGACGCCGCGTCGGGGAAGCTGGTGCGGAGCGGCAGGGATCGCAGCCAGGTGACCGCTACGCGGTCATCCGGCGCCGGCTCCACGAATGCGACGAGGCGACGCGAGTCGTTCTCGGCGTAACGGGTGTCGTGGATGAGTCGAATCTCGTCTTCGAGTTCGACCAGGACGTACTGGTGTGACGATGGCATCATCGCGATGGTCATTCGGGGTGTGGCTTTCTGCTCCTTGCGAGGGCGATATCCATCTTGCGCGCGTCGACCCGGGTCGCGGAGGGGGTTGACAGACGATTCTCAGGAGAATCTTGCGCGTTCACTGCGCGCTCACTGGGGAAGGACGTCCGTGCGGCGTCGGCTAGCCGCTCGCCGCCCGGTCCGCAAGCGGTGCCGGTCGGGCGGGACGTTCCCTAGCGTGGCCGTATGGATTCGCCGGAGGCATCGCACGAGACTCGGGCCGAGGCTGCCCATCACCGCGTCATCATCGTCGGCGGCGGAAACGGGGGAGTGTCCGCCGCCGCACGACTGCGACGTGCCGGCGTCTCCGACATCGCCGTGATCGAACCGCAGGCCGTGCATCGGTATCAGCCCTTGTTCTCGCACGTCGCCGGTGGCACGGCGCGCGCGTCGCAGACGTCGCGCCCACAAGCCGACGTGATGCCGAAAGGGGTGCGCTGGGTGCGCGATGCGGTCGAGGCCGTCGATCCCGCAGCACGCACCGTCACCACATCCGGCGGTGATGTGCTCGGATACGACCATCTCGTCCTCAGCCCGGGGATGGTGAAGGACTGGACCGCCGTGGCGGGACTCGCGGAAGCTCTCGACACGCCCGAGGTCACCTCGCACTACGAGCTCGACGGGGCGGTGAAGCTCTCGGCCCTGCTTCGCGACATGCGATCGGGGACGGTCGTGTTCACGCAGCCGCCCGGACCGGCTTCCTGCTCCGGAGCCGCGCAGAAGCCGATGTACCAGGCGTGTGCCCACTGGCGTGCCCTCGGGTGCCTCGATGACATCCGGGTCGTGCTGGTGGTGCCCGAGGAGACGGTCTTCGGTCTTGCCCACATCGACGCGGAGCTCGAACGTGTCATCGCGGAGTTCGGCATCGAGGTGCGCACCGCGAGCGAGATCCGGGCCGTCAGCGGGGCGGAGCGGAAGGTGGCTATCGGACGCATCGGCGAGACCGACGCCGAGGAGGTGCGGTACGACGTTCTGAACGTCGTGCCGCCGCAGTCGGCGCCGACGTGGATCTCGGCGGCCGGTCTGGCGGCCGAGCGCGATCCCGGAGGTTTCGTCGAGGTGGATCCCGAAACGCTGCGGCATCGCCGGTTCGACGACGTCTGGGCGATCGGGGATGCGGCCGGCACGACGAACTCCAAGTCCGGCGGCGCGCTGCGCAAGCAGACGTTCGTCGTGGCGGAGAACCTCGCGGCGGCGCTGCGCGGCCAGGAGCCCACGCGCCGATACGACGGTTACGGTGTCTGCCCGCTGACGGTGTCGCGATCGAGTGTCGTCTGGGCGGAGTTCGATCCCGATGGTCGTCCCGACCCCACGATCTCGTTCCTGCCGCAGATGTACCGGGAGAACCGCCTCGCCTGGATCGCGGACCGCTATGTTCTGCCGTGGGTGTACTGGAACCTCATCCTGCGCGGCCGTGTCTGACGGCTCCGCTCACGTGGCCGGGGGCGGATCATCCTCGAGTCTCAGGAAGGCCAGCGCCACTCCCGCCACGGCTGCACCGACAGCGCCGATCGCCATGTCGCCGATCGTGTCGGCATAGGTCACGAAGATCGTGTCCGTGATGAACTCCCGGCCCGCCCACTCGACCATCTCCCACAAGGCACTGATCGCGAGCCCGAGGACAGGGGTGAGCACGAGTGGCGCGCGCCGCGGCCGACCGGGTCCGACAGGTCGCGGGAGCACCCCGGCATGGCCGAGCAAGAGGTAGACGGCGACGGACAGAACACCGGTGGCCAGGAAGTGGACCACCAGATCCCACGCCGCGAGCGTGGTGTAGAGGTCGTACACGTTGCTCCACGCGGCGGTGAGGAGCACGAGCCCGAAGACGAGGTCGGCTGTCGGGCGGAGTGCGAGGAAGCGCGGGATCATGAGGCCGGGCAGCGCGAAAGCCAGAATGCCGGCATCCGTCGGTTGGTACAGCACCCCCGCGGCGACGACACTGACGAGTCCGAGCGCCCGCACTCCATCGGCCGCGACGCCCAGGGTCCCGCGGGGTGGCCGTAGAAAGTTCCGTGCCAGCGTGCTCATGAGCACACGCGCACCCGCGCCTGCACCGGCAGGTGATCGGAGGGCCACCCGACATCCGTGCGGAAGGCGTTGATGCCGATCGCATCCACCTGCACCCCGGGGGTCACACCGATCCAATCGATGCGCGCGCCGCGTCGTGGTGCGCGGTAGTCGGCGAACGTCGCCCATTCGGGGGTGAGCCGCACGTCCGCAGCGGGCCACGCATCCCGCAGACCGCCGACCCAGAGCTCACGCGCGGTGGCGGAATCCGGACGGGCGTTCATATCGCCGAGGATGATCCCGGCAGTGGTTCCGGTCGTGAGCACCCCCCGCAACCAGCGGGCGGCGTGCAGGCGGGAGCGGCGCGAGAACACGTCGAGGTGCGTGTTCACGACCGTGAGCTCCCGCGAGGTGAGCCGATCCCGCAGCCGCGCGACCACGACGACGCGCGGTACCGGGTTGCCCCACCCCCGGGACCCCGCCACCGCCGGAGTGGGTGACAGTGCGAGCTGTGTGCCGGAGAGGAGTTCGAGCCGCTCGGCATCCCAGAACAGCGGGCACCCCTCGCCGCGACCGCGGCTGTCGCGACCATGGCCGAGCCGGCGATACCGAGCACCGAGCGCATCGGCGACGGCGTCGGCCTGACCGGGCATCGCCTCCTGCACGCCGAGCACGGTCGGCTGTTCGAGGGTGAGGAGCGCGTCCACGGCCCGGCGGCGACCGGTCCACCGGTCCGCCCGTCGGATCGACAGCGGCAGCCGGCGCCGCACATTGAACGTCATCACGTGCAGCGCGGGGGCTGTGGCGACCCCGATGAGAGCGGCGGCGCGCATCAGGCAGCGAGGTGATGGTCGGGTCGAGCGCGGCGCGCGACGCTGCGGCGACGCAGGCGCCGCAGCAGGCGACGGTCCCACCGAATCGGGGGGAAGTCCTGCGGCCAGTGCATCACGACGGTGCGGAACCCCTTGCGGACCCGCGCGGCGAACAGCCGAGCATCGGCGAACGGACGCATCGAGATGGTCATGTGCTCCGCGCCGACGGCCACGATGCGATGCCGCTCGCCGATGTGGAAGGCGAGGTCGATGTCGTCATGCGTGTCCGCTCGGGTTCGGTGCACCGATGCGCTCACCGCCCGCCACGCTTCGGAGCGCATGGCGAGGTTCGAGCCGAAGAGGGGCCAGTGGCCGAGCGCGGCGCCCACCACCAGCACGTATGCGCTCAGATAGGCGCCCGCGAGCGGGCGGCGAAGCCACCGAGGCCCGTCGTGGAAGCTCGCACCGCCGAAGACGGCACCGACGTTCTGCTCTTCGTGCAGCGCCTCGGTCATCGTCCGCGCCCATCCGGGGCCTGGCGCGCAGTCCGCGTCGAGGCGGAGGATCACGTCGCCGAGAGCTGCGTCGTAGCCCGCGGACGCGGCCGCGGCCACCCCGGGGTGCGCGCAGGACACGACCCGAGCGCCGTGACGTCGCGCGACGTCGGCGGAGTCATCCACCGAGCCGTTGTCGACGACGACGACCTCGTCGACGGCGAGGCTCTGCCGAGCGATGCTTCGCAGGCACCGGTCCAGGTGAGCGGCATCGTCCTTCACCGGGATGACGACCGAGACGGTGATGCGGTGGTGCGGGCGACGCTGGAACACGGTGACTCCTTGGCGAGGTGTGCCGCCACGCTATCCAGCGGGCGGAGGCACGCGATCGCGGTTGACACGGTTGCCCGTCACCGATAGCGGGGCGGCTCGTCGAAGCAACGAGCCGCCGCGCAGAGATCAGTCGTCGGAGACGGTGACCGTGACGTCGATGTTCCCGCGGGTGGCGTTCGAATACGGGCAGATCTGGTGCGCGGCGTCGGCGAGCGCCTGCGCCTGGTCGGCGGGGAGGTTGGGGATCACGACCTCGAGTTCGACGGCGAGGCCGAAGCCGCCCTCGCCGTTGCTGCCGATATGCACGCGTGATCCGACGCTCGTGTCCTCGAGAGTCACCTTCTGTGCGCGGGCGGCCGCCTGGAGCGCGCTGTGGAAGCATGCGGCGTATCCGGCGGCGAAGAGCGCTTCGGGATTGGCCCCGCCGCCGGGGCCACCCATCTCACGGGGGATGCGCAGGTCCATGTCGACGTGACCGTCGCGCGTCTTGACGGCTCCCGCGCGTCCTTCTCCCGTGGCGAGGGCCTCGGCGGTGTAGATGGCGTCCATGGTGGTCCTTCCGTGTGATGTCACGAGACGGTCGCCTCGTTGCTCGCCTGCACGTGCGCGGTCAGCTCGTGCAGGGAGTCCAGAAGTGCGCGGGCGGCCTCCATGCCGATGCCCATGCACTGCGCGATCTGCCGGGGCACATCCGCCATGTCGTGTCGCAGGCTCGAGCCCGCGTCCGTCAGCGCGACATCCACGACGCGCTCGTCGTCGCTTCGGCGCGTGCGGGTCAGCAGCCCGCGGCTCTCGAGGCGCTTCAGCAGCGGAGAGAGGGTGCCGGAGTCGAGCGCGAGGCGGTCGCCGAGCTCGCGCACGGAGAGCGGACCCTCGGTCCAGAGGGCGACGAGCACGAGGTACTGCGGGTAGGTCATGTGCCAGGGCTCGAGGACGCGTCGGTAGGCCTGCGTGGTCGACCGACTCGCGGCGTAGAGCGAGAAGCACACCATGTCGTCGATCCCGGGCATGTCCATAAGTATTTTGCACAATTGAATTGAGCACAACCAAATGTGGGATACGGCGCTGCGCGAGCTTGCCGACCGCGTAGCCTTGGGGCGTGTCATCCGTGCTGAACGTCAGCGCCTACCTCTTCACCGCGCTGGACGGTCTCGAGGAGCGGCGCGAGCGCCTTCGGGCGCGTGCGGTCGCCGCCGGGGTTCGGGGCACGATCATCCTCGCCCCAGAGGGCATCAACCTCTTCCTCGCGGGCGACGCCGCGGCGGTGCGCGGCATCCTCGACGATCTGCGGGCGGAGGAGCGGTTCGCGAACCTGACGGCGAAGGAGAGCTGGTCGCGCGAGCAGCCCTTCCGGAAGATGGTCGTCAAGATCAAGCGCGAGATCATCCGCATGGATCGACCGGCCATCCGGCCGGAGGGCGGGCGAGCTCCCGCTGTGTCGCCGCAGACCCTCAAGCGGTGGCTGGATGACGGGGTGGACGATCACGGCCGAGAAGTCGTGATGCTCGACACGCGCAACGGCTTCGAAGTCGACTACGGCCGCTTCGCGGGGGCGATCGACTGGCGCATCGAGCGCTTCACGCAGTTCCCCGACGCGGCGGGCGCGGCTCGGGGGAGTCTCGTCGGCAAGACCGTCGTCAGTTACTGCACCGGCGGAATCCGATGCGAGAAGGCGGCGATCCACCTTCGCGAGCAGGGTGTCGAGGCGTTTCAGCTCGATGGCGGCGTCCTGGGCTACTTCGAGCACGTCGGGGGAGCCCACTGGGACGGAGACTGCTTCGTCTTCGACGAGCGCGAGGCGGTCGGCCCCGATCTCGCGCCGCGTCGCTAAGGCGACAGGACTGCTCGCGCCGCTCGCTTTCCCGACACGAGGGCGCCCTGAATCGATGCGGTGTCCCGGTGATCGCCCGCGACGAACACGCCCTCTGCGATCCGTGTCGGCGAGGCGACGCGAAGCGGCGCTGCCTGTGCCGGAAGAGCGTGGGGGATGTCATCCCGGCGCAGGACCGACCAGTCGCCCGCCCGGGAACCCCAGATCTCCTCGAGGTGTCGGCGGACCTGTGGCTCGTCGGGGGCGCGGGTCTCCGAGAGCAGGCACGTCGCCTGGACGAGATGCTTGCCGGGAGGGGCGTATGTCGCGACGGTGTGCGACATCGCCACGGTGTTGACGACGGGGCCGGATCGTCGCCCGTCGACGTGGACGGCGGCCGACGACGGCGGCGCAGCGGACGCGTCGAACCACCAGGTCTGAAGTCCACGCGTGCGAGGGCGGCTCACATCGATCAGGTTGGAGACCGCGTCTGGACTCACCGCGACGACGACCGTCTCCGCGATGACCGGGCCTGCGCCGTCGATCTCGACGCGCATGCGACCCGACGCGCGATCGATGCGCGAAGCGCGATGGGACAGTCGGATGCGTCCGCCGGCGTCGGTGACGCGCCGGGCGAGCTGGTGCGGGAGAGCCTGAATGCCGTCCGCGGGAAGTCCCGGGCGCCCAAGCACGAACATGCGCACGAGGAGCCGCACGAAGGCGTCGGAAGTGGTGCCGGTGTCATCCGCGATCACTCCGGCGAGGAAGGGCTCCAGCAGGAGGAACCCGTCGACCCGATCCGTGCGCTGACGGCCGCCCACTCGTGAACCGGCCTCGACGACGACCACGTCGCGTCCTGCCTCGGCGAGCGCGAGCGCACAACGCAGACCGGCGATGCCTGCGCCGATGACGATGACCTCCGTCGTGTCCACGGCCCGAGCCTATGAGCACGGAGTCGACGGCAGCGCCGGGTGGCGCACGGAGTCCTACCCTGGGATCATGCGTCACCCTCAGCCCGATCCGGTCGGTCCGGGACAGGAGTCTGTTTGGGACTACCCCCGGCCACCCCGCGTCGAACGCGTCGACAGCCGCGCGGTGATCACGCTCGGCGGCGACGTGATCGTCGACACCGACGACGTGGTGCGCGTGCTCGAGACGAGTCATCCGCCGACGTACTACCTGCCTCTCGCTGCTTTCGCTCCTGGCGCCCTCACGCGGGGCGAAGGAGCCTCGGCCTGCGAGTTCAAAGGGCGCGCCCGCTATTTCGACGTCCACGGCGGCGGGCAGACCCGCCCTCGTGCGGCGTGGAACTACCCGTCGCCGCTGACAGGGTTCGAGACGCTCGCCGACCGTGTCGCGGTGTACGCCGAGAGCATGGATCGGTGCGAGATCGGCGGGGTTCTCGTGCGACCGCAGCACGGCAACTTCTACGGCGGATGGATCACGCCCGACGTGGTGGGTCCGTTCAAGGGCGTGCCGGGGTCCCTCGGGTGGTGACCCGCGGAGAGGAGAGGTGAGGCGAGGTGAAGATCGACCTCAAGAAGGAGCTCTCGGGCTACGCGGCGCGGCGAGGCGTTTTCGACGACGTCGACATTCCGCGCCGCCGGTACGCGATGATCGACGGAGCAGGTGACCCGAACACCACCGTCGCGTACCGCGACGCGGTCGCGACGCTCTACACCTTCTCTTTCCCCCTGAAGTTCCTCAGCAAGCAGGAGCTCGGCGTCGACTACGTCGTCGGTCCCCTCGAGGCGCTGTGGTGGGCGGACGATCTCGCTTTCTTCACGGCGGCCCGAGACAAGAAGCGGTGGAAGTGGTCCGCGATGATCGTCGTGCCCGATGCGGTCGCCGAGGACCAGATCGATCGAGCGCTTGCGCGCGCGGCTGACAAGGGCGCCCCGGCGATCGAGCGCCTGCGCATCGCGTCGGTGGATGAGGGGCGATGCGTTCAGACGCTGCACGTCGGTCCGTACGACGACGAGGGCCCGGTGCTCGCGCGGATGCACGACGAGGCGATTGCGGGCAGGGGACTGCGGATGCGCGGACATCACCACGAGATCTATCTCGGCGATCCGCGTCGCACGGCGCCGGAGAGACTGCGCACCATCCTGCGTCAGCCGGTGACCGAGGCCGAGGCATCGTGAAGGCTGCACTGATCCTCGGCACCCAGCTGTTCGCGGCTCATCCGGCGTATGCCGAAGACGACATCGACGTGTTCTTCTTCATCGAGGCGCGGTCGTCCTTCGTCAAACGGCGCTATCACGCGCACAAGCGGGTGCTGATCCTGGCGGGCATGCGGCAGGCGTCGTCTCGTCTCGAGGCGGACGGCCGCACGGTCCGGCGGGTCCCCCTCGGTGAGGGCAGTGGATTCGCGGACGCTCTGCGCCGCCTCATCCGCGAGTTCGGTGTCGACGGGCTCGCGTGGATGAGTGCGACCGACCGTGGGGTCGACGGCCGCATCCGTCGGATCTGCGACGACGAGGGCATCGCGACGCGCGTCTACGACGATGCTCTCTTCCTCACTCCGGCGGAGGAGGTCGACCGCTGGTTCGCCGAGCACGAGGGCGCGCGCATGGAGGACTTCTACCGGTGGCAGCGTCGACGAACCGGAATCCTCATGGACGGTGGGAAGCCGGCCGGCAGGCGGTGGAACTTCGACGCGGAGAATCGCGAACCGCTCCCGAAGGGCGGCGTCGAGATTCCGCCCCTTCCGATCGGGCCGGCCGACGAGGCCACCGCGGGCGCGATCGAAGACGTCGGGCGGCACTTTCCGGATGCGCCGGGCGACCCCACCGAGTTCTGGCTGCCGGTCACGCCAGAGACATCGCGCTCATGGCTGAACGCCTTCGTCACCGAGCGGCTCGCGTCTTTCGGCCGATACGAGGACGCGATGGACGCCGACGAGGCGTTCCTCTTCCACGGCGTGCTCAGCCCTCTGCTGAACGTCGGCCTCCTGACCGTCGATGAGGTGGTCCGTGCTGCAGTCGGGCGTCGCGATGAGGTGCCGCTGGCCTCCCTCGAGGGCTTCGTGAGACAGGTGATCGGCTGGCGCGAGTACATGCGCGGCGCGTACCGAGCCTGGCCGGAGCTGATGCACGCGAATCACTTCGCGCTGCGGCGCTCTCTCGAGGACTGGTGGTACACCGGCGAGGGGGTGCCGGAAGACCTGCCGGTGCCGGTCCGCACCGTGCTGGCGCGTGTCATCCGTCACGGGTACGCGCACCACATCGAGCGACTGATGGTGCTCGGCAACTGGTTCCTGCTCCAGGGCTACGATCCGCGAGAGGTGTACGAGTGGTTCTCGAGCCTCTTCGTCGACGCGTACGAATGGGTCATGGTGCCGAACGTGCAGGGAATGAGTCAATACGCCGACGGTGGCCGGGTCGCCACGAAGCCGTACATCTCGGGAGGGGCGTATCTGCAGCGGATGGGTTCGTGGTGGTCCAGCGACAAGGCCGCACGCGATTCCGCCTTCACCGACGCCTACTGGACGTTCCTCGACGAGCACGAGGATCAGCTGACCGGCAATCCGCGGCTGAACATGCCGCTCGCCCAGATGCGCAAGCGCCGCGCATCCGGGTAGTCCGGGAGCGATCGCTAGAATGCGGACATGGACACGCCCGAACGGATCGAAGACGTCCCGATCGGCGGCGACGGCATCCGGCTCGGTCAGTTCGTCAAGTTCGCCGGGCTCCTGGACTCGGGCGGCGATGTGAAGGAAGCCATCATCGACGGTTTCGTGACCGTCAACGGCGACGTCGATCGCCGTCGGGGTCGCCAGCTGCAGGTCGGAGACATCGTGTCGTTCGAAGACCGCACCCTGCGCGTCTGTCCCTGAGCGGGACCTCGGCGCGCGGTCATGCGGCGGGGGAGCGCTCCGCCCGGCCCTGCTCGTGGCGTGCCAAGGCGGCACCGATCCGGCGAATCGCGTCTTCGAGGATCGGCCGCGGCAGGGCGAAGATGATGCGGGCATGTCCGATCGCCGCCTCTCCGCAGGCGGCGCCGTCGGTGAGGGCGACGTCGGCGTGCACGCGGAACCATTCTCCGAGATCGCCTTCGAGGTCGTACGCGCGGAAGTCGATGAGGGCGATGTAGGTGCCTTCCGGCACCGTGACCCGCGCCCGAGGCGCGTGTTCGGCGAGCAGATCGACGAGCGCGTGCCGGTTGCCGTCGAGGTAGTCGACGGTCTCCGCCAGCCAGGCCGCGCCGTCGGTGTACGCCGCCACGTTCGCCACGACGCCGAGCGTGGAGGTGCCGTGCCCCGACCACATCGCGTGTTCCGCCCAGAGAGCCGCATCGGCGTCGTTGGACACGATCAGCTGCGCGCACTTGAGTCCGGCGAGATTGAAGGCCTTCGACGCCGACGCGGCGGTGATCGTGTGCGACGCCGCCGCCTCCGAGACCGACGCGTAGGGGATGTGCCGCGCGCCGTCGAACACGAGAGGCGCGTGGATCTCGTCGGCGAAGACCCGCCCGCCCTTCGCGTCGACGACGGCCGCCACCGCGTCGAGCTCATCGCGCGTGAACACGGTCCCCAGCGGGTTGTGCGGGTTGCATAGGACCAGCAGCCCGGCGCCGTCGTCGAAGGCCCGACCGATCGCGTCCAGGTCCATCGTCATGCGCCCATCCCGTTCGACGCTCGGCACCTGGATCACCTCCCGGCCGTGCATCTGCGGCACGAACAGGAACGGCATGTAGGCCGGCGTGGGCACGATCACCGCGGATCCCGCGGGCGTGAAGTGCTCGATGGTCGACTCGAAAGCGGCGATCACATCCGGCACGGGGTGGATCCGCCCCACCGGGATCTCCCATCCGAAGCGACTCGCGTACCAGTCGGCGGTCGCCCGTGCGAGGTCGGCGGTGAGCCACGGCGGCAGGTACCCGGTGAGTCCGCGAGCGGCGGCGGAGCCAAGCGCCTCCTGGATCGCCGGCGCGACGCCGAAGTCCATCTCGGCGACCCAAGCTCCCGTCTTTCCGGGGTACGCGGTCCACTTCATGCTGCCCGCGGCGCGCAGGTCCGCTTCGGTGATCTCGTCGTATCTGCTCACCGTTGCTGATCCCTTCGGTGGATTTTCGGCCGTGGAGCATGCGTCCGTGTCGCGGACACTCCACCGTCGCACAGATTGTCAAGCGGGTGCGTCGCGGTGGCGCGATTCGTAGCGTGAAGACATGAGCGAACGAGAACACCTCACGGCCGAGGACAAGACGCGTCTTGCCGCGGGTGAGAGCGACACCCTTCCGCCCGCACCGCCCGCAGCCGGCGGCGACTCGCAACCGCCCCTGCCCTCACCTGACACGCCCGCGCCCGACGACGACGAGCGCGAGGAGGACTGAACGACGTGCGGGCCGGACGCGCCCCGTCGGCGCCATCCGGCCCGCACGTCGGTATCGATCAGGCTGTGGCCTCCGAGCGCTTCGGCAGCACCCAGTCGCGTCGCGGAAAGTGGCACGTGTAGCCGTTCGGGATGCGCAGGAGGTAGTCCTGGTGCTCGGGTTCAGCCTCCCAGAACGGGCCTGACTCCTCGATGGTCGTGACGGCCCTGTCCGGCCACAGACCCGATGCGTCGACGTCGGCGATCGTGTCTCGTGCGACGCGCTCCTGCTCCGGATTCACGGGGAAGATCGCCGAACGGTAGCTCGTGCCGATGTCGTTGCCCTGACGATTCAGCGTCGACGGGTCGTGAATCTGGAAGAAGAACGCCAGGATGTCTCGGAACGAGGTCTTGGCGGGGTCGAAGACGATCTCTACCGCCTCGGCGTGCCCCGGGTGGTTGCGATAGGTGGCGTGCGCGTTGTCACCCCCCGTGTATCCGACGCGTGTCTGCACGACCCCCGGCTGTCGGCGGATGAGATCCTGCATGCCCCAGAAGCAGCCGCCCGCGAGCACGGCGGTCTCGAGGCCGGGGACGGTGGTGATGGATCCGTTGTCGGTGGTCATGCGACGTTCTCCTCGGTGTGGTCGGTTGTGGTGGCGTCGAACAGCGAGCGGGAGGCGCCATATCCCTGCTCGTCGAGGTCTGCGAGCGGCACGAAGCGCAGCGCGGCCGAGTTCATGCAGTATCTCAGCCCGCCCTCGCTCCGTGGGCCGTCTCGGAAGACGTGACCGAGGTGGCTGTCCGCCGATGACGAGCGCACTTCGGTGCGCGGCATCAGGAGCTTCCAATCGGTGCGCGTCCGGACGGCGTCGTCGTCGATCGGTCGCGTGAAGCTCGGCCACCCGGTGCCGCTGTCGTACTTGTCCGTCGAGGCGAACAGCGGCTGCCCCGATACGACATCGACGTAGATGCCCTCCTCGTGGTTGTTCCAGTAGGCATTGGCGAAGGCGGGCTCCGTTCCCTCGCGCTGGGTGACGCGGTACTGCGTCTCGGTGAGGCGCTCGATCGCCTCGCGTGTCTTGCGGTAGTCGCTCATGTCGGTTCCTCTCGCATCTCGACGCGGCTGGCTGCGGCGTCATCAGTGGTAACCGTCGGCGGCGGTGATTTGGTCCCGGTGGCCTGGATGCGCGCTGTGAGTCCGCCGGATGTGCGCTCAGCTTTTGGTTAGGCTAGCCTTACCCGCATGTCACATCCACGCCTTCCCCTCGTTCTTGTCGCGCTGACCGGCGTCGCCCTGGTCGCGAGCGCCTGCGCATCGTCCGAGCCTGCCGCCGAGACGCAGGAGACCGTCACGGAAACTGTCACCGTGGCGGACGCAAAGCCGACGCTCGTCCTCGTCGAAGAGGACGGCGAGTCCTCCTACCGGGAGGACCCCGACGCTGCGCGCGATTCCGTCGAGGTCCCCTACCAGCCCGAAGCGGTCGTCACCTTCGACATCGCCACTCTCGACACGCTGGATGCGATCGGAGCCGGTGACGCCGTGGTCGGCATCCCCGACATCGCTCTGCCGGAGTACCTTTCGGACTACGCGGATCTCCCGAAGGTCGGTTCGCTGTTCGAGCCCGACTTCGAAGCCGTGGCAGAACTCGAACCCGACCTTATCGTCGTGGCCGCGCGCAGCACCGGTCAGTACGACGAGCTGTCGGAGATCGCCACGACGATCGACCTGACCGGCACCAGCGGGGGAACGTTCGATCCGGCCGCGGGCCTGGTGCGTGCGGAGCAGCTGGGCGAGATCTTCGGCGCCGAAGACGCCGTGGCCGAGCAGGTCGCGGAGATCGAGGCGCTCGAGACGCAGATCGAGGAATCCGTCGACGGCACGGCACTCGTGCTGTCGGTGTCCGGCGGAGAGTACGGCGCCTTCGGTGAGGGCTCCCGCTTCGGTTACTTCTTCGACGAGCTCGGCTTCACGCCGGCCGTCGCGGCCGCGGAGCTCCCCGGTGCGGAAGGCTCGCCGCACGGTGACACGGTCACCAACGAGTTCCTCCTCTCGGCGAACCCGGAGTGGATCATCGTCTTCGACCGCGGCGCCGCGATCGGCGACTCCAGCAGCGCGAGCGAGACCCTCGACAACGAGCTGGTGGCGCAGACGACGGCGGGCGCCGAGGACCAGATCATCGAGCTCCCCGCGAGTGAGCTGTACATCGTCATCAACGGACTCACCGCGATCGAGAACGTGCTGACGACGGTCGGCGACGAACTCGCCGCGTGACGGATGCTCTGACCACGCACGGATCCGATCGGAGAGGCCCGCTCGCGCGGGTCTCTCCGTCGGTGCTGATCGTCGCGGGGATGGCACTGACCGCCATCCTCGCGACGATATCGCTGTTCATCGGCGTCGCCGAGCTCGACGCCTTCGTGCTGTTCGCCAGTCGCGTGCCGCGGACGGTTGCCCTGATCCTCGCCGGCGCCGCGTTCGCCGTCACCGGGCTCATCATGCAGTTGCTGGTGCGCAACCGCTTCGTCGAGCCCTCGACCACCGGAGCGACCGACGCGGGAAGCCTCGCCCTCCTCGGCGTGCTGATGACCACGCCCGGCATGCCGATCTGGGGAAAGGCGATCGCAGCGTCGCTCGGCGCACTGGTGGGTGTCCTGGGATTCCTCGCCCTCTCGCGGCGGATCCCGGCCCGATCCAGTGTGCTGGTGCCCATCGTGGGCCTGCTCTACGGCGGACTGATCGGAGCGATCACGACCTTCATCGCCTATCGCTCCGACATGCTCCAGGAGCTGCTGGCGTGGGGCGTGGGCGACTTCTCCGGCATTCTCCGCGGTCGCTACGAGATGCTCTACCTTGCGGCCGCCGCGGCGCTCATCGCCTGGGTGGCGGCCGATCGGTTCACGGTCGCGGGCCTCGGCCAGGACACCGCGCGCGGCCTCGGCCTCGACACGCGGGTGATCTTCGCCCTCGGCGTCATCATCATCGCGATCGTCACCGGCACCATGATGGTCGTCACCGGCGCCATTCCCTTCCTCGGTCTCATCGTGCCCAACGTCGTCAGTCGCCTCATCGGTGACAATATGCGCCGCGCGGTACCGCTGGTCGCGCTGCTGGGCGCTGCGCTCGTGCTGCTCTGCGACATCGTCGGCCGCGTTGTGCGGTTCCCTTTCGAGATACCGATCTCCATCGTCATGGGCGTGATCGGTGGCGCCGTCTTCCTCTGGCTTCTGCTGAGCACGGCCCGGCCGGTCGACGGGGTCGCTCCGCGCCGGCGTGGGCGGCCACAGGCACGGTCGCTGCGGAAGGAGGGGACGGGATGAGCGACTCCGGCACCTCGCACCGGGCGCGAAGTGCGCTCGCTTCGCACGAGCTCCGGCTGGCGATCGTCGTCGCGCTGGCTGCGATCGCGATCGCGATCTACCTGTTCACCGATCTGCCGGGGCGGTGGGAGTACGCGCTCGGACTCAGGTGGCGCACGATCGCCGGGATGGTGATCGCGGCGAGCGCGGTGGGTGCGGCCACCGTTCTGTTCCAGACCATCACCGCCAACCGCATCCTGACGCCCGGGATCATGGGCTTCGACGCCGTCTTCATGGCCATCCAGGTGGTGACCGCCTTCGCGATCGGTCCTGCCGTGCTCGTCGCGGCCCCCGCGATCGCAAGCTGGACGGTCGAGCTGGTCCTCATGGCGGGAACGGTCACCCTGCTCTACTGGTGGCTGTTCGTGCGCCGCAGATACGACCTGCACGTCATCGTGCTCGCCGGCCTCGTCCTCGGAGTGATGTTCCGCTCCGTGACCTCGTTCCTGCAGCGTCTCCTCGATCCGGACACCTTCGCCGTCGTACAGAACCTGCTGTTCGCCAGCTTCACGTCGATCGACCGCGAGCTCCTGCTCCCCAGCGCCGTCCTGGTCGGGGTGGCCGCGATGTCGCTCTGGCCCATCCGCCGTTCCCTCGACGTGCTCTCCCTCGGGGAGTCCACCGCGGTGTCCCTGGGCGTCGCCCATCGTCGCGTCACGATGCACGTGATTTTGGTCATCGCCGTGCTCGTCGCGGTGTCCACCGCTCTCGTCGGCCCGGTGACCTTCTTCGGTCTTCTGGTGGCCAACGTCGCCTACGGCCTCGTGGGTCACCGTCACGCCCTGAGCGTGCCGACCGCCATCGCGACCGGGGTGATCGCCCTCGTTGGCGGACAGCTCATCCTCGACCGACTGCTCGGCTTCTCCACCGAATTGCCGGTCGTCATCGAGTTCGCGGGTGGACTCTTCTTCATCGTCCTCGTCATCTTTGGAAGGGCCCGCTGACATGATCCAGACCGAGTCCGTCGCAAAACGTCACGGCAGCGTCGTCGCGCTCGAGCACGTGACGCTGGAGATCCGACAAGGGTTCACCGCGATCATCGGACCGAACGGAGCGGGGAAATCCACGCTCCTGGCCACCATCGGCCGCCTCGTCGGAGCCGACGCCGGCACCATCACCGTCGGGGGACTGGACGTCGTCACGACCCGCTCGCGCGAGCTGGCCCGCCGGCTCGCGATCCTGCGCCAGGACAATCACCTCGCCATCCGTCTGAGCGTCGAGGACCTCGTCGGATACGGCCGCTTCCCTCACGGCGGATCGGGTCGCACGGCCGATGACCGCGCGCACGTCGAGCGCGCACTGGACCTGCTCGACCTTCAGCCGGTGCGCCGGCGATTCCTGGACGAGCTCTCCGGGGGTCAGCGGCAGCGGGCGTTCGTCGCGATGGCGCTCGCGCAGAACACGGACCACCTGCTGCTCGACGAGCCGCTGAACAACCTGGACCCCCGTCATGCCGTCAGTCTCATGAAGCTCCTGCGGCGGCTGGTCGCGGAGCGCGAGATGACCGTCGTCGTCGTGATGCACGACATCAACGTCGCGGGACAGTTCGCCGACGACGTCGTGGCGATGCGCGACGGGCGTGTGCTGCATCACGGACCCGTCACCGACGTCGTCACCGCGGAGAACCTGGAATCCCT